>NZ_JBFUBK010000007.1:0-129580 GCF_056405815.1 Pseudomonas sp. P1_F1_2
GCGTATGACCGGTAGGAGCAAGGCTTGCCCGCGATTGGATGTAACAGTCAGTGAAAAACTAAAGCTGCTTAGCCCTCATCCCCCTCGTCATCATCCCCGCCATCAACCTTCATTCCCAATTCCTTGATCTTGCGCGTCAGGGTATTGCGACCCCAGCCCAGCAAAACGGCAGCATCGCGGCGGCGGCCGGCGGTGTGTTTGAGCGCGGTTTCGATCATGATCCGTTCGAAGGCCGGCACGGCGCTGTCGAGCAGGCTTGACTGACCACGCGCCAGCGCCTGATCGGCCCACTGGCGAAGCGCTTGCTCCCAGTTGGTCACCGGCGCCGAATCTTGCGGCAGGCTCAGCAATTCCGGCGGCAGGTCGCTGATGTGCACTTCGCGACCGGAGGCCATCACCGTAATCCAGCGGCAGGTGTTCTCCAGCTGGCGCACGTTGCCGCCCCACGGCAGGTTCTTCAGGTATTCCTCGGTTTCGCTTTTCAGCAGCTTCGGCTCGACCGCCAGTTCTTGCGCGGCGCGGCTGAGGAAGTGCTTGGCCAGCGTCGGGATGTCTTCACGACGGTCCGACAGGCGCGGAATGTGGATGCGGATCACGTTGAGGCGATGGAACAAGTCCTCACGGAATTTCCCGGCATGCACCAGGGTTTCCAGATTCTGGTGAGTCGCGGCGATGATTCGCACATCGACCTTCACCGGCACATGACCGCCCACGCGATAGAACTCGCCGTCGGCCAATACACGCAGCAAGCGCGTCTGGGTGTCGGCCGGCATGTCGCCGATTTCATCAAGGAACAGCGTGCCGCCGTCAGCCTGCTCGAAACGGCCGCGACGCAAGTTGGCCGCGCCGGTGAACGCGCCTTTCTCGTGGCCGAACAGCTCTGATTCCATCAAGTCTTTTGGAATGGCCGCCATGTTCAGCGCGATAAACGGCGAGGCGGCCCGTGGGCTGTGGCGGTGCAGCGCGTGGGCTACCAGTTCTTTACCGGTACCGGATTCGCCATTGATCAACACGGTGATGTTGGAGTGGCTCAAGCGCCCGATGGCGCGAAACACTTCCTGCATGGCCGGCGCTTCACCGATGATTTCCGGGGTACGCGTCAGGGTTGGCGCGACTTCCAGGCCTTGCTGTTCCTGGGCGTGCTGATTGGCGCGCTTGACCAGGGAGACGGCTTCATCGACATCGAATGGCTTGGGCAGGTACTCAAAAGCGCCACCCTGATAGGACGCGACAGCGCTGTCCAGATCAGAGTGAGCCGTCATGATGATCACCGGCAGCCGTGGATGTTGCTCGCGGATCCGTGCCAGCAGGTCCAGGCCACTGGCACCCGGCATGCGGATGTCAGAGATGATCACATCCGGCTGCTGGCGCGCCAGGCGACTCATCACGCCATCGGCACTGTCAAAGCTTTGCGTAGTCATGCCTTCCTGTTGCAAGGCTTTTTCCAGGACCCAACGGATAGAACGGTCGTCATCGACGATCCACACGGTTTCACTACGGCTCATGTCGATGTGGCTCCTTGTTCCAGTGGCAGAAAGATCGAGAAAGTGGTGTGGCCTGGGTGGCTGTCACATTCGATCAAGCCCTGGTGCTGGCTGATGATGTTCTGGGTAATGGCCAGCCCCAGCCCGGTACCGTCCGGACGACCGCTGACCATGGGAAAGAAAATGGTTTCCTGAAGTTCCACAGGAATGCCCGGACCGTTGTCGATGATCTCGATCTTGGTCACCAGGCGATGGCGCACATGGCCGATGGTGAACTGGCGCATGGCGCGGGTGCGCAGGCTGATGCGACCCAGGCGCAGTTCGTTCTGGCTGCTGATGGCTTGCATCGCGTTGCGCACGATGTTCAGGACGGCCTGAATCATTTGTTCGCGGTCGATCAACACGTCGGGAATGCTCGGGTCGTAGTCGCGCACCAAGGTGATGCAACCCTGGCTTTCCGCTTCCACCAGATGACACACGCGCTCCAGCACTTCGTGGACGTTGCACATGGCCAGCGAGGGCAGCTTGTTCGAGCCGAGCATGCGGTCGACGAGGTTTCGCAGGCGATCGGCTTCTTCAATGATGACGTTGGTGTAGTCGCGCAGGCTTTCTTCCGGCAGTTCGCGGGCGAGCAATTGCGCCGCGCCGCGAATCCCGCCCAGCGGGTTCTTGATCTCGTGAGCGAGGCCGCGCACTAGCATCTTGCTGGTTTCCTGCTTCGACAACTGCGCCTCTTCCTTGGTGATGCGCAACAAGCGATCACGCGGGTGGACTTCCAGCAGCAGCAGGGTGGCGCCGTTGGCCAGGATCGGCGTTACGGCGTAGTCGACGGTCAATGTCTGGCCGGTGAGGGCGGTGAGCATCGCTTCGCGCTTGGTAAAGGGGTGCGCCTGCTCGACGGCCTGGCGCAGGGAATTCAACGCTTCGGTGGATTCGGTGAACAACTCGCTGATGAACTGCCCATGGCTACGCTGGCCGCTGATGGCCAGCAGCATCTCCGCCGCCGGGTTCATGTACTCAAGGCGCAGTTCGGCGTCGAGCAGGATGGTGGCAGTGGTGAGGTTGTCGAGTAGCAAACGGTGTAGTGCGTCGCTAATGGTCATCGGGACCTCTTCTGGGGCGGAGCGTGCGCACGAAACAAGCGCTGATGCGGGGAAAATGCAAAAACCAAACCAAGGCTCCGAAAAGAAGCGTTTAACCCCTGAAACGGACGTTTTAAGCTCGTTTGCGTGGCGTTCTGCCAGCTTTCGCGGGTACTTTCGAACCAAAATGGGTTGCGATGTGGGAACGGTGCAACCTATTGCACCAATATAGTGCGCAAACCTGAACGGCGTTAGAACAAACGCAAGAACGGATTTTTTTCTTCTGCCGGTTTGTCTTTGAGCGGGCATTCCGGTCGTTGGCCGTAGTCGGTGAGGGTGCAGGGTTTGACCTGGCGTTTTTGCGCGAGGGAGGTTCGCTGCATGTGAAATGGCTGGTTGGCCGTGCGTTCGACAGTGCGGCCTTGCTCATCGAGGATTTCCACGGACAGGTTGTGCGTGCCGCGATCGATATTGCTCAGCGGGAATACAGGGCTGAAGCCGGGTTCGGCAGTGGGTTGGCCATCAAGCAGCAGCCGGTAGCGATGACCCGGTTGCAGGCCGGGTTCGTTGGTGACACTGACGATGATTTCGCCGGCACTGCTACGGATCGTCGCGTCCGGTTCGGGCACCAGTATGCGCAGCATGTCGTAGTGAAACAGCGGCTGTTCTTCGGGCGGGTTCGCCGCCAACAACGGCTGTGCAGCGGTAGGGTGGGCGGCCATGCGGTTGCTGGTTGCCAGCGGCACACGTTTGGCGTTGCCGTGCGTTGGTTGGTCGGTGAAGGTGCGGTTGCCTTGGGCGTCGATGTAAGTGAACACCTCGGCCGACACAGGAAGGGCGATCAGCCAGGCCGCCAGCAGCCACCGACTCATGACTTATGCACCCTTTGTACGGTGAGCGTCACGGTCGGACTTTGCTGAAGCACGGTCTCTCCATTGAGTACCTGCACCGCCAGGCGGTGTTCGCCACGGTCGATGTTCACCAGCTGCAGGATCGGCACGTTGCTGGGTTGGCCGTAGGGTTGACCGTCCAGCAGCAGCCTCAACACATGCGGCGCCTGCAAGCGAGGCTTGATCAACACGGTGACGGTGAACGTGCCGTTGTTGGCGCGCAAGGCCTCGTCGGTGGGCAGGCCGGTCAACTGCAGCACCTCGTAGGCGCTGCGAGGCTGTTCGTCGCGGGTGACGTTCGACGTTGCGGGAGGCGTTTGGCGTTCCACACTATTGAGCGGTGGCAACTCAACCGGCTGCGCCTTGACGCCATCGGGCGGCTGATTGCTGTAAGCGGTGTTGCCGTCGACGTCGGTGTATTTGTAGATCTGGGCCATCACGGGAGAAACGAAAGACAGCAGCAGAAGCATAAAAAATGGCCGCATTCAGACTCCCTGTTAAAGCAAGGACTTACTCCGACAATGGAATACCTTCGCTGCCAGCATAGAACACAATAAGTTCTACCGGTTCATCACCGGTGACCCCTCGATGGGTGATATTGACCATTTCTGCGACGGCTTCGCCTTGTTTGACGCGTCTGGTCTGGCCGCTGTCCTTGCTCTCGATAATCAGCTCGCCGGAGAGGATATAACCCGCATTGGGAATCGCGTGGATGTGCCAGGGCAGTCGGGTGTTGGCCGGTATCTTGAGTTTGAGCACGGTCAGTTCGGGTGCGGCATCCGGGTAACGCATGTAAGGCGAGTTGTCCCACGACTGGCTGCTTTTGAGCAGGATTTCTCGTTCGATTTCTGTCGATTGAGGTTTTGTGGTGCAGCCTAGAAGGGTGAGGGCGGTGAAGGCGGCCAGTAGCGTCTTGAGTGGGAAAGTTTTCATCATTCCATCCATTGATTGCAGGTAGTGAACAGGCTACGAGTCATTCAACTGGGTTGATGCCGGACGATGCTGTGTGTGTGGGAGGAGAAATCGATATTCGTTGTCGGAAGCCGCCCACAAAAAAGGCCTCCCGAAGGAGGCCTCTTTTTGTCACGCTGCGTGCCGCAGCGCTACCGGATCAGCAGCTGTAGTACAGCTCRTATTCCAGTGGGTGTACGAAGGTACGTACCTTGATTTCTTCTTCGCTTTTCAGGGCGATGTAAGCGTCGATGAAGTCGTCGCTGAAAACGCCGCCTTTGGTCAGGAACGCACGACCTTTGTCCAGTTCTTCCAGGGCTTCTTTCAGGCTACCGCAAACTTGTGGGATCTCTTTCGCCTCTTCAGGCGGCAGGTCGTACAGGTTTTTGTCAGCTGCGTCGCCAGGGTGGATCTTGTTCTGGATGCCGTCCAGGCCAGCCATCAGCAGTGCGGCGAAGCACAGGTACGGGTTGGCAGCCGGATCCGGGAAACGTGCTTCGATACGGCGGGCTTTCGGGCTCGACACGTAAGGAATACGGATCGAAGCGGAACGGTTGCGAGCCGAGTAGGCCAGCATCACTGGAGCTTCGAAGCCTGGAACCAGACGCTTGTAGGAGTTGGTAGCCGGGTTGGTGAAGCCGTTCAGGGCCTTACCGTGCTTGATGATACCGCCGATGAAGTACAGGGCGGTGTCGGACAGGCCGGCATAACCTTCGCCAGCGAAGGTGTTCTTGCCATCTTTCCAGATGGACATGTGTACGTGCATACCCGAGCCGTTGTCGCCGTACAGAGGCTTAGGCATGAAGGTCGCGGTGCGGCCGTAGGCATCGGCAACGTTGTGCACGACGTACTTCAGGGTTTGGGTTTCGTCGGCTTTCTTCACCAGGGTGTTGAACTTGACGCCGATTTCGTTCTGGCCGGCAGTCGCCACTTCGTGGTGGTGAACTTCGACGGTCAGGCCCATTTCTTCCAGTGCGTTGCACATGGAGGTACGGATTTCGTGGTCGTGGTCGAACGGCGGAACCGGGAAATAGCCGCCTTTGACGCCTGGACGGTGGCCTTTGTTGCCGCCTTCGATGTCCTGGTCGGACATCCACGAACCTTGTTCAGAGTAGATCTTGAACATGGAGCCGGAAATGTCGGACTTGAATTTGACCTGGTCGAAGATGAAGAACTCTGGCTCTGGACCAGCGAACACGGTGTCACCGATACCGGTGGCTTTCAGGTGTTCTTCGGCGCGGCGGGCGATCGCACGTGGGTCGCGGTCGTAGCCTTGCATGCTCGAAGGTTCGATGATGTCGCAGACCAGGATCAGGGTCGGCTCTTCGGTGAACGGGTCGAGAACAGCGGTGGAGTCGTCCGGCATCAGGATCATGTCGGAGGCTTCGATGCCTTTCCAGCCAGCGATGGAGGAGCCATCGAACATTTTGCCGACTTCGAAGAAGTCGTCATCCAGCGCGTCGCGAGCCGGCATGGTCACGTGGTGCTGAGTGCCTTTGGTGTCTGTGAAGCGCAGATCAATCCACTTGACGTCATGATCTTTGATGAGTTGAACCGACTTCGACATAGTGTCCTCCGGGTGGCTTCGGGCTTAGTAGTGGATGCCCTTAGAATGTTGGTGATGCCGGCGCGAATACTCTGCCAAGGCAACCTGCCTCACAAGGGAGCAAATTGCATGCCAGTGCCCCACCATGGGTTTTTTGCCCCAAATACACGCTTATAAAGGCGCAAAGGCCCTYTAGGTGGGAAATCCCGCCCTACAATGTAGCGCTGAAATTCACAAATGACCCGTTTTGGTGCGCGCAAAACCTTCTGCACATTAATTGGTTAAACCTTGAGCAATTTCCGCTATAATCCGCGCCCCCCTTTTTCGGCAGGCCATGCGCGCGCTGTTTCCATGAAATTAATCGTAAAAGTCTTCCCTGAGATCACCATCAAGAGCCGCCCGGTACGGATGCGTTTCATCCGCCAATTGGCCAAGAACATCCGTGCCGTGCTCCGCGATCTGGACCCGGCCGTGGTGGTGAACGGCGTGTGGGACAACCTCGAGCTGGAAACCCGCGTCAGCGACCCCAAGGCCCTGAAGGAGATGGGCGAGCGCCTGAGCTGCATGCCGGGCGTCGCGCACTTCCTGCAGATCGATGAGTACCCGCTGGGGGATTTCGACGACATCGTTGAAAAATGCAAGCAGCACTACGGTGATGCGCTGGCCGGCAAGATTTTCTCGGTGCGTTGCAAACGCGCCGGCAAGCACCCATTTAGCTCGATAGATATTGAGAAGTACGTCGGCAGCCAGTTGCGCCGTCAGTGCGGTGCCGCCGGGATTGACCTGAAAAAGCCTGAAATCGAAGTCCGAATCGAAGTTCGCGACCAACGGTTGTTCGTGATCCACAGTCAGCACAACGGCATCGGCGGTTATCCGCTGGGTGCACTGGAACAGACACTTGTGTTGATGTCCGGCGGCTTCGACTCCACCGTGGCGGCCTACCAGATCATGCGTCGCGGCCTGATGGCCCACTTCTGCTTCTTCAATCTGGGCGGAAGGGCCCACGAGCTGGGCGTGATGGAAGTCGCGCACTTCATCTGGAAGAAGTACGGCAGCTCCCAGCGCGTGTTATTTGTCAGTGTGCCGTTCGAGGAAGTACTGGGAGAAATTCTCGGGAAAGTCGATAACAGTCATATGGGTGTAGTTTTGAAGCGTATGATGTTGCGCGCTGCTTCCCGTATTGCTGATCGACTGCAAATCGAAGCGCTGGTGACCGGCGAGGCGATCTCCCAGGTGTCGAGCCAGACTTTGCCGAACCTGAACGTGATCGACTGCGTGACCGAGAAGCTGGTGCTGCGTCCGCTGATCGCCAGTCACAAGCAGGACATCATCGACCTGGCCAACGAAATCGGGACGGCCGACTTCGCCAAGCACATGCCGGAATACTGCGGGGTCATCTCGGTTAATCCGAAGACGGCTGCCAAGCGCCACCGGGTGGAGCACGAAGAGAAAGAATTCGACATGGCGGTGCTCGAGCGTGCGCTCGAAAACGCCAAACTGGTGCCGATCGATCGCGTAATCGACGAATTGGGCCAGGACTTGCAGATTGAAGAAGTCAGCGAAGCGCTGGCGGGGCAAATCGTCATCGACATCCGTCACCCGGATGCCGCTGAGGATGACCCGCTGGACCTCGCTGGCATCGAGGTACAAACGATGCCGTTTTATGCATTGAACGCTCGTTTCAAGGAACTGGACCCTACTCGCCAGTACCTGCTGTATTGCGACAAAGGCGTGATGAGTCGCCTGCATGCCCACCATTTGCTCAGTGAGGGGCATGCCAATGTGCGCGTTTATCGACCGAGCTAAGAGCCCGGGGCTGTATGCCTGTGGCCTGCGTCACCGGCCCCCCGACTCTGCCGTCAAGCTGTAACGGCAAGGCCTGACTCTACTGTAAATCGCTGCCAAGACTTGTCAGCACACCGAATCCTCTGATCGAGATACACAAGTGATCGAAAATCTACGCAACATCGCCATCAKTGCTCACGTTGACCATGGTAAAACCACCCTGGTAGACAAACTCTTGCGTCAATCCGGCACCCTGGAGCGCAACGAGCTCAACGACGAGCGCGTGATGGACTCCAACGACCAGGAGAAAGAGCGCGGTATTACCATTCTGGCGAAAAACACCGCCATCAACTGGAACGGCTACCACATCAACATCGTGGACACCCCGGGCCACGCCGACTTCGGCGGTGAAGTTGAACGCGTAATGTCGATGGTTGACTCCGTTCTGCTGCTGGTTGACGCTCAAGACGGCCCTATGCCGCAAACCCGTTTCGTGACCAAGAAGGCTTTCGAAGCCGGCCTGCGTCCAATCGTGGTCATCAACAAGGTTGACCGTCCAGGCGCGCGTCCGGACTGGGTTCTGGACCAGATCTTCGACCTGTTCGACAACCTGGGTGCTACCGAAGAACAGCTGGRCTTCAAAGTCGTCTACGCCTCGGCCCTGAACGGTATTGCTGGTCTTGACCACACCGCCATGGCTGAAGACATGACCCCGCTGTACCAGTCGATCGTCGACGATGTACCAGCACCGAAAGTCGACCGTGACGGTCCGTTCCAGATGCAGATCTCCGCTCTGGACTACAACAGCTTCCTGGGTGTTATCGGCGTTGGCCGTATCGCTCGTGGTCGCGTCAAGCCGAACACCCCGGTTGTGGCAATCGATGCCGACGGCAAGCGCCGTAACGGTCGTATCCTGAAGCTGATGGGTCACCACGGTCTGCACCGCATCGACGTTGAAGAAGCAGCTGCCGGCGACATCGTCTGCGTTAGCGGCTTCGACCAACTGTTCATCTCCGACACTCTGTGCGACCCACTGAACGTCGAAGCGATGAAGCCGCTGACCGTTGACGAGCCAACCGTTTCGATGACCTTCCAGGTTAACGACTCGCCGTTCTGCGGCCGTGAAGGCAAGTTCGTGACCAGCCGTAACATCAAGGAACGTCTGGACAAAGAGCTGCTGTACAACGTTGCTCTGCGCGTTGAAGAAGGCGACTCGGCTGACAAGTTCAAAGTGTCCGGCCGTGGTGAGCTGCACCTCTCGGTACTGATCGAAACCATGCGTCGCGAAGGCTTCGAAATGGGTGTTGGTCGTCCGGAAGTGATCATCCGTATGGTTGACGGCGTTAAGCACGAACCGTACGAAAACGTGACCATCGACCTGCCGGAAGAATCCCAGGGCGCGATCATGGAGCAAATGGGCCTGCGTAAAGGCGACCTGACCAACATGGTTCCGGATGGCAAGGGCCGTGTGCGCCTTGAGTACAACATCCCGGCTCGTGGCTTGATCGGTTTCCGTAACGAGTTCCTGACCCTGACCTCCGGTGGCGGCATCCTGACCTCGATCTTCGACCGTTACGACGTGATGAAGTCCGGCGACATGTCCGGCCGTCAGAACGGTGTACTGGTGTCGGTAGCGACCGGTAAGGCTCTGACTTACTCGCTGGAAACCCTGCAGGCGCGTGGCAAGTTGTTCGTAGAACACGGCCAGGACATCTATGAAGGTCAAATCGTTGGCTTGAACAGCCGCGACAACGACCTGGGTGTTAACCCGACTAAAGGCAAGAAGCTCGACAACATGCGTGCTTCGGGTAAAGACGAAACCATCGCACTGGTTCCGCCTGTCAAGTTCACTCTGGAGCAAGCTCTGGAGTTCGTACAAGAAGACGAACTGTGTGAAGTCACTCCTAAGTCCATCCGTCTTCGCAAGAAGATCCTGGGCGAAAGCGAGCGTACCCGCGCTGCGAAGAAGTCCGGTAACTAAGTCATTTAGTTAGCTGGCAAAAAAACGCCCCCGACCGCAAGGTCGGGGGCGTTTTTGTTTGTCTGGCTGTAGCAGCTGCCGAGCTTGCGAGGCTGCGTTCGGCTGCGCAGCAGTCGTGAAATCAAACGCTGCGGTGCATCATTTCGACCTTGTCCCCGGACTGCGACTGCTGCGCAGCCGAACGCAGCCTCGCTGAGGCTCGACAGCTGCTACGGGGGATTGATCGTTCCCACGCTCTGCGTGGGAATGCCTCTATGGACGCTCCGCGTCCGCTTTAGTGCGGGGAGCATCTCGGGCTACATTCCCACGCCGAGCGTGGGAATGATCATGCGAAGGGGTTAAAACTTCTCGAGGGGCCGGCGACTGCTGCTGGTCTCGCGCGCCACTTCCTTGGGCTTGTAAGCGCAATACCCCGGGCGCGGCCCGATTTTCGGGTGGTTGCGGCACGTGTCAGGGCGCTTTTCATAAATAGTGCACAGACGGCTCTTACGATCCAGGTACAGGCAATCGTTGTTGCTCATGCGCTGGAGGGTAAAGATCTCGGTTTTCTGGCTGTAGCGCTCGACGATCCCTTCCTTCTGCAGGCGCTTGGCGATGTTTTTCGCCGGCTCGCCGCGCTCGAATTCGTCGACGATACCGATGCGGATCAGATCCTTGATCTTGACCTCGACCGGCAGCGTGCAGCAGCTGGACACGCAGGAACCGCACATCGGCGCAGAGTACTTGGCCCAGGTATCGAGGCGATCGATCTCAGCGGCGGCGATCAGGTTGGGCTTCATCATCGGTTGTTACCAGCACGTGCATCAGGGCGCGCGATCATACCGGGACTGGTGGATTTTTGAACAACCTTTCGCCAGATTTTTTTTGTATTGCCCAATCGGCACCGTTAATCCGGCACGGCCCCTGCATTGATTCAGGCACACGACAATGTAATGCCGACCGATCTCGCACTCTCAGGAAAAACTGCCGAACCAGAGCCCCCAGCGTCTGTCAGACCGTCTAGGCTCAACAACTCCACGCTCGCTCGAGGTCCTATCGATGACTCAAGAACCACTTGTTCGCGATGCAGAGGTGGCCGCATTCCGCGACGCCGTCTTGACCAAACTCACTTACGCGGTGGGTAAAGACCCGGATCACGCCTTCGACCACGACTGGTTCGAAGCCATCGCCCTGGCGGCACGAGATCACATGGTCGAGCACTGGATGGACCACACCCGGCAGATCTACCGCAAAGGGCAGAAACGGGTTTATTACCTTTCCCTGGAATTTCTTATTGGCCGGCTGCTCTACGACAGCCTGAGCAACCTTGGCCTGCTCGACGTCGCTCGCGAAGCCCTGACCGAACTCGGTGTCGACCTTGAACGCATCCGCCTGCTGGAACCCGATGCGGCGCTGGGCAACGGCGGCCTCGGTCGTCTGGCCGCGTGCTTTATGGAAAGCATGTCGACCCTCGGCATCGCCGGTCATGGTTATGGCATTCGTTACGAGCACGGTTTGTTTCGCCAGGCCATCGTCGACGGCTGGCAGCAGGAGCAGACCGAACACTGGCTGGACTTCGGCAACCCGTGGGAGTTTGAACGGCCAGAGGTTGTGTACCCGATTGGCTTTGGTGGCAGCGTCGAAACCTTCACCGATGAAAACGGCAAGACCAAGCAGGTCTGGACCCCGGTGGAAACCGTCCGCGCCATTGCGTATGACACGCCGGTGGTCGGTTGGCGCGGGGCGAGCGTCAACACCCTGCGTTTGTGGCGCGCCCGGGCCATGGAAGATTTGCACCTGGAACGTTTCAACGCTGGCGACCACTTGGGTGCGGTGGCCGAAGTGGCCCGGGCCGAAAGTATCTCCCGCGTGCTCTACCCGGCGGACAGCACCGAAGCCGGCCAGGAACTGCGTTTGCGTCAGGAATACTTCTTTGTCGCCGCCTCCCTGCAAGACTTGCTGCGCCGCCATCGCAACATGCACACCTCGGTCCTGACCCTGGGCGATCACGCGGCGATCCAACTCAACGACACCCATCCCTCGATTGCCGTGGCCGAATTGATGCGCCAACTGGTGGATGTCTACGACGTCGCCTGGGATGCGGCGTGGCAGGTTACCGTCGACACGCTTTCCTACACCAACCACACGCTGCTGCCGGAAGCGCTGGAAACCTGGCCGGTCGGTTTGATGGAGCGGATGTTGCCGCGACACATGCAGATCATTTACCTGATCAACGCCCATCACATCGATTCGCTACGCGCCAAAGGCGTGCACGATTTCGACGTGCTGCGTGCTGTGTCGCTGATCGAGGAAGACAACGGTCGGCGTGTGCGCATGGGTAACCTGGCGTTTCTCGGCTCCCACAGCGTCAACGGCGTGTCCGGCCTGCATACGCAATTGATGCGTAAAACGGTGTTCTCCGAACTGCACAAGCTCTACCCGAATAGGATCAATAACAAGACCAACGGCATCACCTTCCGCCGCTGGCTGTACCAGGCCAACCCCGAGCTGACGTCGATGATGGTCGATGCCCTCGGCCCTGATTTGCTGGACAACCCCGAAGGGCGCTTGCTTGATCTGGAACCGTTCGCCGAGAAATCCGCGTTCCGCAAGGCGTTCGCGGAGCAGCGGCTGCACAGCAAGAAAGCCCTGGCGCACCTGATTCACGAGCGGCTGGGGGTGGCGGTCAACCCGGCGGCGATGTTCGATGTGCAGGTCAAGCGGATCCACGAATACAAACGCCAGTTGCTCAACCTCATGCACACCGTGGCGTTGTATCAGGCGATTCGGGCGGAACCTGAAATCGACTGGGTACCGCGGGTGAAGATCTTCGCCGGCAAGGCGGCGGCCAGTTATCACCAGGCCAAGCTGATCATCAAACTGACCAATGACATCGCCCGGGTGGTGAACAACGACCCGACGGTGCGCGGCTTGCTCAAAGTGGTGTTCCTGCCCAACTACAACGTCAGCCTGGCGGAGAGCATTATTCCGGCGGCGGATTTGTCGGAGCAGATTTCCACCGCCGGCTTCGAAGCCTCCGGCACCAGCAACATGAAGTTCGGCCTCAACGGTGCATTGACCATCGGCACCCTTGATGGGGCCAACGTGGAAATGTGCGAGCGCATCGGCTCTGAGCACATGTTCATCTTCGGCCTCAGTGCGCAGCAGGTTGAAGCGCGCAAGCAGAACCATGAATTCAATGCGACGCCGGATATCGCCGCGTCTCATCGACTCAATGACGTGTTGCAAGCAATTCGTGGCGGGGTGTTTTCGCCGGATGATCCGTCCCGTTACACCGGGCTGATCGATTCGCTGGTGGATTACGACCGCTTCCTGGTGTGCGCCGATTTCGATTCTTACTGGAATGCGCAGATGCGCGTCGAAGCCCATTGGCACGACTCCAAGGAATGGTGGCGCTCGGCGGTGCTGAACACGGCGCGGATGGGCTGGTTCTCCTCGGACCGGACCATTCGCGAGTACGCCACGGATATCTGGAAGGCGCTGGAGTAACTTTTAGCAATAATTGCGTGCAAGGCCCGGCGATTGTTGGGCCTGACCGATATACTAAGCGCCAGTTCGCCGGATGGGTGACTGCGCTTAGGGATATCGACCATGCAATGGATTTTCATGCTGATAGGGCTGGTGCTCGGCTGGATACTCGACGAGTCGTTCAGTGATGCACTCTTGGGCGGCTTGCTCGGGTTGGGGATTGGCCAGGCCATTCGCATCGGCCGTCTGGATTCGCAAGCCACCGCGCAACGCCAATTACTGGCCCAGGCGCAGGTGGCGCTTGAGGCGGTGCAGCAACGTCTGGCGTTGCTGGAGGTGTCTGGCGTCCAGGTGCCTGATACCAGCGAGTCGGTTGCCAATGAATCGATTGCTAGTGAGCCGGCCCCGACTGCCGGGTTCTCACTCGACGAAATTGCGCTCCATACCCCGGAGCTGATCTGGGACCTGCCTCCCGAGCTCGAACCCATTACGGCGGCGGCCACTGAAACTAGTCGGCCACTGCCTGCCGATGCCTGGAAACCCGAACCGGTCACCCACGAACCGCAAGAACCCGTCACCCCGCGCGGCCCCAACTTCATCGACCGCGCCATCAGTGGCGCCCGAGCGTGGCTGTTCGGCGGCAACACCGTGCTGCGGGTCGGTGTGGTGCTGCTCTTCCTTGGTCTGGCCTTTCTGCTGCGCTACGCCACCGAAGGCATGGTGGTGCCGATCGAATTGCGTTACGCCGGCGTCGCAGCGGCGGCATTGGGGCTGCTCGGTTTGGGCTGGTGGCTGCGCCATCGCAATGCCAATTATGCGCTGATGCTGCAAGGCACCGGGATCGCCGTGCTGTACCTGACGGTGTTCGCGGCGATGCGTTTGCATCCATTGCTGGATCCGACGGCAGCCCTTGGCCTGTTGGTGGCGGTGACGGTGTTCTCGGCCATTCTGGCCATCACCCAGGACTCACTGGCGCTGGCGTGCGCCGCCGCGCTGGGCGGTTTTGCCGCGCCGATCCTCACGTCTACCGGCGCCGGCAACCACGTCGCGCTGTTCAGCTACTTCGCCTTGCTCAATGCCGGCATCCTCGCCATCGCCTGGTTCAAGGCCTGGCGGCTGCTCAACCTGATTGGCTTTGCCGGCACCTTCGGCATCGGTTTCGCCTGGGGGCTGCGTTCCTACGCGCCAGAATTGCTGTGGAGTACCGAGCCGTTTCTGATCCTGTTCTTCCTGATGTACCTGGCCATCGGCCTGCTGTTTGCCCGGCGCAAGTTGCTGGAAATGAGCGACGCCCCTGACGACGACAGCCGCGAGGCGCTACTGCGCTGGTCGGCGCGCAAGGGTGATTACGTCGACGGCACGATGCTGTTTGGGCCACCGCTGGTGGGCTTCGGCTTACAGTTCGCGCTGGTCCAGCATCTGGAATTCGCCGCTGCGTTCAGTGCGCTGGCGCTGGGCATGATCTACATGGGCCTTGCCCGTTTGCTGATGGGCGGACGGGCGCTGCTGTTGGCGGAAACCTGCCTGGCACTGGGCGTGATCTTCGCCAGCCTCGCGATTCCTTTGGGGCTCGATGCCCGTTGGACCGCCGCTGCCTGGGCCGTCGAAGGCGCCGGAATCTTCTGGCTCGGCCTGCGCCAGCAACGCCCATTGGCCCGAGCCTTTGCCTTGCTGTTGCAACTGGGTTCGGCGCTGGCGTTCCTCAGTGAACTGCGTATCGGTGAAGGCAGCCTGCTCGACGGCTCGCCGCTGGGCGCGATGATGCTCGGCATCGCATTGCTGTTCAGCTTCTATCAATTACGCAAGGCCTTGCCCGAGCTTACCTCGCAGTGGGAACGCCAAGGGCTGCCCGTACTGGCATGTCTCGGCCTGACCTTCCTCTATCTGCTGGCGCCGTTGTTCTTCCTCACCCAGGGCACGGCGATCAGTTGGGCGTTGGCGGGGTTGGCGACGTTGTTTGTCGGTCTGCGCCTGCAATCGCGCACGTTCCTGTTCACCGCGTTTGCCGTGCAGTTGCTCGGTGGCGCGTTGTTTCTGCTGCGGCTGCAAGGGGCGAGCGGCGAGTCGGCTGCGGTGTTCAGCGCCGGCTGGAGCGGATTGCTCAGCGCATCGTTGATCGGCCTGGCGTTGATCGCCGGCATGTTGCTGGCGGCGCGCGATGACATGGTGCGCAGCGACGTGAGATTGCTGCGCGGATTGTCGGTGGTGTTGCTGGCCGGTCTGGTGCTGATCAATCTGGCGGTGTTGTTCGTCTTGCCATGGCAAACCGCGAGTGCGGTGTGGGCGGCCAGCGGTCTGTTGATCATCTGGCTGAGCCTTTACCTGAAGCAGCGCGTGAGTTTTGTCTTCGGTCTGTTGTTGCAAGTGATCGGTGGCGCGGCGTTTCTGTTCGCCGGGCCGCAATTGCTCGGGCCGTTGGCCAGCGAAGGGTTGAAGCCGCTGGCGCACAGCGGTTTCTGGACGCCGCTGGTGCTGGGCCTGGCCGCGCTGGTCGGTGCCTGGCGCTTGCAACTGGGTAACCATGGCTCCGCGTTCGATGTCCTGAGTTTGCGGCGTTTGTCTGAAGTGTTGCTGGTGTGGGGCGCGGGGTGGTGGGCGCTGGCGTGGATCAGCGAAGTGCTGCGTTTTGCGCCGCAGAGTCTGCAAGCAACGTTGCTGTTGGCGGTCGCGGCGGTCAGCGTGGTGCTGTGGAGCGTGTTGGCGCTACGTCTGAACTGGTCGGCGCTGGGTTTGCTCTGCACATTGCTGATGCCTGCTGCCGGCGTCGTGCTGCTCGCGGCCTGGCAGTCGCGTTATCACCCGGCGGCCAGTTTCGGCTGGCTGGCCTGGGCTGCGGTGTTTGGGGTGCATTTCGTTTCACTGAAGCGTCTGGCGCCGATGTTGCCCGCCCGCGCCCTGAGCACCGCGCATGTGCTCGGCTGCTGGCTGTTGATCGGAGTGTTGGCGCTGGAACTGCGTTACGGCTTGCTGCTGTTGTCCGAGCAATACAACGCCTGGCGCTGGTTGGGTTGGGCGATTCTGCCGAGCCTGTATCTGGTGCTGATGGCGGCACCGCGCAACGGGCCGTGGCCGGTGTCGGCTTATCCTCGCGAATATCGCCTGTATGCGGCGGCGCCGCTGGCGTTGCTGATGCTCGGCTGGTTCTGGCTGGCAAACGTCGTCAGTGACGGCACCGCCGAACCACTGCCGTATGTGCCGTTGATCAATCCACTGGAGATGGGCCTGCTGTTTGCACTGTTCGGCGTCTACCTCTGGTCGCGCAGCGCCGTGACGCAACTGGCGATCCGCAAGGACTACGCCGCACACGCCACGCAACTGATCGCCGGGGTTTCGCTGTTCGTGTTCTTCACCGCGCTGGTCATGCGCACGGCTCATCATTGGGGTGGCGTGCCGTTCGAGTTCGACGCGTTGCTTGAATCGATGCTGGTGCAGGCCGGGCTGTCCATCGTCTGGACCCTGATGGCGCTGAGCCTGATGATCGGCGGTCATTTGCGTCATCGCCGCGAAGTCTGGCTGATCGGTGCGGCGTTGATCGGTGTGGTGGTGGCCAAGTTGTTCTTTGTTGAATTGAGTAACCGCGGCGGACTGGCGCGGATCGTCTCGTTTATCGGCGTTGGCGTGTTGCTGTTGGTCGTCGGTTATTTCGCACCGCTGCCGCCCAAGCGCGCCGAGGCAGTGCCGGAATCAGAAAAACCGGCCCCGGAAACCGAAGGAGTGTCGTCTTGAGTCAGAAGCTGAATCTGGGCTGGTTGAGCGTGGTTGCGCTGGGTGTGACGCTGTCGGTTGGCGCACAGGAACAACCCGCGGATTTCACCACTCAAGTGCCGTTGTCCGTGAGCGGCGAAGGCCCGTGGTATCGCCTCGATTTGCCGTTGAGCGTGCAGTTGAATGCGCGCCAAACCGACCTGAGCGATGTACGCGTGTTCAACGCTGCTGGCCAGGTTCAGGCGTATGCCTTGGCCCGAGAATCGGCCCAGACCCGCGAAAGTCGCGCGCTGACCGATGTGAAGTGGTTCCCGTTGTACAGCTCGGCGGATTCCACCGAGCGCGCGCCCAGCGTGCGGGTGCAATCAAGCGCCAACGGCACGTTGGTCGAGGTGCAGCCGTCCAGCCAGTTGGAGGCGGGCGAAGAAGAACTGCGCGGCTGGTTGCTCGATGCCAGTGGCATCAAGGCGCCGTTACAGCAATTGGTCCTCGACTGGACCACCGAGCACGACGGCTTCCAGCGATTCAGCATTGAAGCCAGTGACGACTTGCAGCATTGGCAGTCATGGGGCGACGGGCAGGTGGCGCGGTTGGCGTTTGCCGACGAACGGGTCGAGCAGCATGAGGTCGGCTTGCCGGGGCAATCGGCGCGTTATCTGCGCTTGCTGTGGACTTCACCACAATCGGCGCCAGTGCTGACGTCCGCGCAACTGGAAAGCGCGAGCAGCCGCAGCCTGCCACTGCCGTTGGTCTGGTCACAGGCCTTGGCCGGCAGCAGCTCGAAGGCGGGTGAATACACCTGGCAGTTGCCGATGGGGCTGAATGTCGAACGGGTGCAGATCGACCTGAGCCAACCCAATAGCCTGGCGCCGGTCACCTTGTCGGGTCGCCGGGAGAGCAGCTTGCCGTGGCAGCCACTGGGCAGCGGTTTGCTGTATCGCCTGACCCAGAATGGCCAGGACGTGGTGCAGAACGAATTGCAGTTGCCGGGGCAAACCGTGCAGCAGCTGAAGCTGGTGGTGGATGAGCGCGGCGGTGGCCTGGGCAGCGCCGCGCCGACGCTGAAATTTGCCGTGCGCTCGACGCAACTGGTATTCCTGGCGCGCGGCCCCGGCCCCTACACGCTGGCGCTGGGCAGTGCGACGGCGAAAGCGGTGAGCTTGCCATTGTCGACGCTGATTCCCGATTACAGCGCGCAGAAGGTGGCGACGTTGGGTAAGGCGACGGTGGACGGCGGAGCGGTGGTAACGCCGGTGTCTACATCGGCGGCCCCGGCGACGGGTGACACGAGCTGGAAGAAGCTCGGCCTGTGGGCCGTGTTGTTGCTCAGTGTGGTGTTCCTGGCGGCGATGGCGTTCAGTTTGCTGCGCAAACCACCGGTCAAACCCTGAGAACGGCTGGCGCTGCGCGCCAAATCGCGGGCAAGCCCGCTCCCACAGGTGACCGGGTTTCATTAGAGATACGCGGTCGAATGTGGGAGCGGGCTTGCCCGCGAAGGCGGACTGCCTGGCAAAGAAAATCTCGAATCTGCCCCCTGCCACCGGTCCACATCCGGCCCGTTTCGAACTACGCTCATCCCCGCGCATGAACTCTCTTGGGCGTATCACGTCTGATAGGAGGAAATGCGCCTCGACTCGCGTTAAACTGCGCGGGTTTTTAGCCCCCCATTCCACCGGAGCCTTCCATGTCCCGCGTTACCCTGAGTCGCTATTTGATTGAGCAGACCCGTAGCAACAACACTCCTGCCGATCTGCGTTTCCTGATCGAAGTGGTGGCGCGTGCTTGCAAAGAAATCAACCACGCCGTGTCCAAAGGCGCCCTGGGTGGTGTTCTGGGCAGCATGGGCACTGAAAACGTCCAGGGCGAAGTGCAGAAGAAGCTCGACGTGATCTCCAACGARATCCTGCTCGAAGCCAACGAATGGGGCGGTCACCTGGCCGGCATGGCGTCCGAAGAAATGGACAATGCCTACCAGATCCCGGGCAAATACCCGAAAGGCGCGTACCTGCTGGTATTCGACCCGCTGGACGGTTCGTCGAACATCGACATCAACGCCCCGGTCGGCACCATCTTCTCGGTACTGCGCTGCCCGAACGAATACCTGAGCCAGAACGAGCCCTTGAATGAAAAGGCCTTCCTGCAGCCAGGCACCCAGCAAGTAGCCGCCGGTTACGCGATCTACGGTCCACAGACCATGCTGATCCTGACCCTGGGCGACGGCGTGAAAGGTTTCACCCTGGACCGTGAAATGGGTAGTTTCGTACTGACCCACGAAAACATCACCATTCCTGAGTCCACCCAGGAATTCGCCATCAACGCGTCCAACCAGCGTCACTGGGAAGCACCGGTACAGCGTTACGTCGGCGAATTGCTGGCAGGCGATGAAGGTCCGCTGAAAAAGAACTACAACATGCGCTGGGTCGCCGCGATGGTGGCCGACGTGCACCGTATCCTGACCCGTGGCGGTCTGTTCATGTACCCACGCGACAGCCGCGAGCCGTCCAAGCCGGGCAAACTGCGCCTGATGTACGAAGCCAACCCGATGTCGTTCCTGGTCGAGCAAGCCGGCGGTGCTTCCACCGACGGTCACCAGCGCATTCTCGACATCAAGCCTGATGGCCTGCACCAGCGCGTGGCAGTGTTCCTCGGCTCGAAAGAAGAAGTCGAACGCGTTACGGCTTACCACAAGGCCTGATTCATGACCGCGCCCTGGCAGCCGTTGCTCGATTGGTGGTTTGGTTCTTTCCAATCCGCCAGCGAAATAGCGGCTGACAAGGGCAAGTTGTGGTTCGGCAAGCGCGACAGCCAGGACCTCGAAGCGCGCACGCGTTTCGGGGACTGGGTCGAGCAGGCACTGACCGGCGGTTTGACTGACTGGGCGCAACGCCCCGAAGGTTGGCTGGCTCTGGTGCTGTTGCTCGATCAACTCCCGCGAATGATCTACCGCGACACTCCCAAATCCTATTCCGGCGATCTCAGGGCTCAGGCACTGGTGGCGCAAGGCATTGCTGCGGATTTCGACCGGCAGTTGCGGCCGATTCAGCGGGTGTTCATCTATCTGGTGCTGGAGCACTGCGAACACCTGGTGGTGCAGAACGAGTGCATCTCGCGTTACATCGATTTGCTGGCGCAACAGCCGGAGGCGGATCGAACACTGTTTACCGACTATCTGGACTATGCCGAGAAACATCAGAGGGTGATTGCGCAGTTTGGGCGGTTTCCGCATCGCAATGCGGTGTTGGGGCGGGAGTCGACGGCTGAGGAGTTGGCGTTTCTGTCGAAGCCTGGCTCTCGTTTTTAGCCGATCGATCCCACGCTCTGCGTGGGAATGCAGCCCGGGACGCTCCGCGTCCCTTCCACAGCGGAACGCGGAGCGTCCGTTGAGGCATTCCCACGCGGAGCGTGGGAACGATCAGTAACGATCAAGCGCTTTAGATCCGGAAGCTGCCGACCAACTGCTTCAACCGCGCCGCCTGCTGTTCCAGGTCAGCGCAGGCGCGCAAGGTTGACTGCAGGTTTTCCACGCCTTCCTGGTTCAACGTGTTGATCTCGGTGATGTCGACGTTGATCGATTCCACCACGGCAGTCTGTTCCTCAGTCGCTGTCGCCACCGACTGATTCATCCCGTCGATTTCGCCAATGCGCTGCGTCACGCTGCCCAGGCGTTCGCCAGCCTGGTTGGCGATGCCGACGCTGCTTTCGCTCTGGCGCTGGCTGTCGGTCATGGTGCTCACCGCTTCGCGGGCGCCGACTTGCAATTCCTCGATCATCTTCTGCACTTGCTGCGCCGAATCCTGCGTGCGGTGCGCCAGGTTGCGCACCTCGTCCGCCACCACGGCAAAACCACGACCGGCTTCACCGGCGCGAGCCGCTTCGATGGCCGCGTTCAGGGCCAGCAAGTTGGTCTGCTGGGAGATGCTGGTGATCACTTCCAGAATCTGCCCGATGTTCACGGTGTTGCTGTTGAGCGTTTCAATGTTGCCGCACGAATCACTGATCTTCGCCGACAGCTGCTGCATCGCCGCGATGGTCTTGTCGACGACTTGCTGGCCATCTTCTGCCATGGCGCGGGCATCGCTCGAATGCTGGGAAGCGAGGGCGGCGTTCTGGGCGATTTCCTGGGCGGCGGCACCCAACTCGTTGATCGCCGCGGCCACGCTGCTGGTACGCGAGGCCTGTTGATCGGAGTTGAACATCGACGAGTTGGAAGCGGCCACCACACGCAGGGCGACTTCGTTGACTTGGCCGGTGGCCGACGACACTTCACGAATCGAGGTGTGAATACGCTCTACAAAGCGGTTGAAGGACGTGCCCAGTGCACCAAATTCGTCCTGGCCATGAATGGTCAGGCGCTTGGTCAGGTCACCTTCACCTTCGGCGATGTCATGCATCGCGCGGCCCATGGTCAGCAGCGGCTGCATCAGGACGCTGATCAACACGCCCAGCAACGCGATGATGATCACCACGGCAATCACCATGGCGATGATCGCCGAGGTGCGGAATTCGCTGAGCATCGAGAACGCGGTGTCCTGATCCAGCACCAGTGCCACGTACCAGTCTGCCGACGGCACACCGTTGACGTGGGTGAAGGACATGAACTGTTTCTTGCCGTCGATCTCGACTTCTTTCATGCCCGGGCTGACGTTCGGCGCGCCGTTCGGGTAGGCGTCGGCGAGGCCTTTGAGCACCAGTTTGTTGTCCGGGTGAATCAGGATCTTGCCGTCGGCACTGACGATGAACGCGTGGCCGTGGCCGCCGAAGTTCAGCGAGTTGATGATCGCGCTGACGCTGGACAGGTCAATGTCCGCGCCGGCAACGCCGATCATCTGGCCCTGATACTTCACTGGCGTGGCGACGGTGATCACCAGTTTGCCGGAGGATGCGGCAATGTATGGTTCGGTGACGATGGTCTGTTGTGCGCTGTTGGCCGCCTTGTACCAGCCGCGGGAACGAGGATCGTAGTCGGCGGCGCGATTGCCGGCTGGGACCGAGAACATCACGCCGTCAGTGCCACCGAAATAGCTCAGCTGGAAGTTGCTGGTGTAGGCCGGCAGGTCGATGGCGCGTTTCAGGCTGGCCTGGGCGCTGCCATCCACGGCGATCTGCTGGGACAGCGATTGCAGCAACTGGATGCGACTTTCCAGCCATGTCTGGATGTTGCTGGTGGTCAGGCTGCCGAGTTCCTGCATCGACGATTCGGTACTGCTGCGCAGGGTCTGGCGCTGGCGGTAGTCGTTGAACAGGATAAAGCAGGCGAACGCAACGGCGACCACGAGGGCGGCTGCCAACAGGATCTTGTGGCTGAACTTCATGTTTCTGGTCATTAAATGCATTACCGCGGAGGGGCTGGTCGGCGAGGGGCGTCAAATCGTCACAGTCGAGGGCTTGGCGCTGCCTCTATGTCGACTGGTCAGCGCCAAAGATTAGGCGCGTTTTTGCAAAAACCGACGAAATACTCAATGGCGCGAGAAAGTTACTGATTTTTCGAAAGAAGGCAGACGAGTGGCCCGATAAATAGCACAACAGTCGGGGAACCAGATGGGGGTTTGCTCTTCTAAGCTTCAGCTTGGCAGCCATGCCATTCCCCTTCGTTCCAGGAGTCTCACCATGTCGCTGCGTTCTATCGCCTTGCTCTCGTTCTGCGTGTTGTTGGCCGCATGCAGCAAGGTTAATCAGGAAAACTACTCGAAACTATCGACCGGCATGCCCAAGGCAGAGGTCGAGACGTTGCTGGGTACACCTGCTGATTGCTCGGGCGCGCTCGGCATGTCCAGTTGCACCTGGGGCGACAAAAACAGCTTTATCAGCGTGCAGTACGCCGGTGACAAAGTATTGATGTTTTCCGGCCAAGGCCTGAAGTAAACCGGGGCGCTGCGCCCGCGGGAGAAAAACAATGAAGCGGTTATTACTCGTACTTTTTGCCGGCCTGGTTTTGGCTGGCTGCGCCACTTCTGGCCAAGATCCGTTGGCGCCAAAAACCGTCAACAGCGTCAACCTCAAGCGCTACCAAGGGACCTGGTACGAGTTGGCTCGCATGCCCATGTATTTCCAGCGTGACTGCGCACAATCCGAAGCCCATTACACGCTCAAGCCGGACGGCAACCTGGCGGTCTTGAACCGCTGCCTGACGCCGCAGTGGCAGTGGGAAGAGGTCAAGGGCACGGCTTATCCACAGGTGCCGGGCAAAACCGACAAATTGTGGGTCAAGTTCGATACCTGGTTCTCTCGGTTGATCCCCGGCACGGCGAAGGGCGAATACTGGGTGCTGTACGTCAGCGACGACTACAAGACAGCCATTGTTGGCGACCCGAGCCGCAAGTATTTGTGGCTGCTGGCCCGCACGCCGACCGTCAATGGCGTCGTGCGCGAGGAGCTGCTGAGCAAGGCGCGTCAGCAGGGTTACGACACCTCGCGGMTGATCTGGCGTGCGTCCGAGCAGCAGATGGCCAAGACCTCGGACTAACTGCACATATACCTGTGGGAGCGAGCTCGCTCGCGATGAGGCCATCAGCTTCAACAGAAATGTTGACTGACAGGCCGCCATCGCGAGCAAGCTCGCTCCCACAGGTTTTTTTATCAGCCTAAAAGATCGCGCAGGACCTGGGTGAAAGCGCGGTTGCTTTCTTCCTCATCGGCATGACGCCCGTCACGCACAACCCACTGGCCATTGACCAGCACATCGCGCACCTGGCGATCACCACCGGCAAACAGCCAGCGATTCAAAATCCCGTCGCCACTGGCCGTCGCCAGGTACGGATCATTGCCATCGAGCACCAGCCAATCTGCCCGCTTGCCCACTTCCAGCGCGCCAATCGGCTGCCCCAGTGCCTGTGCGCCGCCGTCCAGTGCGGCGTCGTACAGCGTGCGGCCCACCATTGGCTGATCCGCGCCATACAAGCGGTTACGCCGCTGATCGCGCAGACGCTGGCCATATTCCAGCCAGCGCAATTCCTCCACCACGCTCAACGAGACATGGCTGTCAGAGCCGATGCCCATGCGTCCGCCCTGAGCGAGGAAATCCACCGCCGGGAAGATCCCGTCGCCCAGGTTGGCTTCAGTGGTCAGGCACAAGCCGGCGATGGCGCGACTCTTGGCCATCAGCGTGACCTCTTCGGCGTTGGCGTGGGTGGCGTGAACCAGGCACCAGCGCTGATCGACCTCGGTGTTTTCATACAGCCATTGCAGCGGACGGCGACCACTCCAGGTCAGGCAGTCATCGACTTCTTTCTGCTGCTCGGCGATATGGATGTGCACCGGGCATTGCTTGTCGCTGGCCGCCAGCACTTCGCTGATTTGCTGCGGCGTAACTGCGCGCAATGAGTGGAAACACAGACCCAGCGACTGCGCTGGTTGCTGCGCCAGGAGTGGTTGCAAGCGCGACTGAAGCTTGAGGTAGTTTTCGGTGCTGTTGATGAAGCGGCGCTGACCTTCGTTCGGGGTCTGGCCACCAAAACCGGAGTGGCTGTAGAGCACCGGCAGCAGGGTCAGGCCAATACCGGCGGAACTGGCGGCCTGGCTGACGCGCAGCGCCAACTCGGCCGGGTCCGCGTAAGGCTGGCCGTTGGTGTCGTGATGCACGTAATGAAATTCCGCCACCGATGTGTAACCGGCCTTGAGCATTTCGATGTACAACTGACGGGCGATGACGCCGAGTTGGTCCGGGCTGATTTTTCCGACGAGGCGATACATCAAATCGCGCCAGGTCCAGAAACTGTCGTTCGGATTGCCCGCCACTTCTGCCAGCCCGGCCATTGCTCGCTGGAAGGCATGGGAGTGCAGATTCGGCATTCCCGGCAGCAGTGGACCGCTCAGCCGTTCGGCGCCATCTGCATGGGAATCGGCCTGGATATGGGTCAAAACGCCCTCGGCATTGACCTCAAGACGTACATTGTTGGCCCATCCACTAGGCAGCAGCGCGCGTTCGGCAAAGAAGGCGGACATGGTTCAGCACCCCATCGTGTGTTATTTGTATATACATATACAGACGTTTGCCTGCCCGGTAAACTCCGGCAAGCTAGCGATATTCACTAAACGACCAAGGATTAACCGTGCCGACTCCGCCCCCAGTGTCACCRTTGGCCGCGAACATGGGCGACAGTCCGGCGCCCTTGTACGCCCGCGTCAAACAGATGATTACCCAGCAAATCGACAGTGGAAACTGGCCGCCGCACTACCGCGTTCCGTCGGAAAGCGAGCTGGTCAGCCAACTCGGTTTCAGCCGCATGACCATCAACCGTGCGCTGCGGGAGATGACTGCCGACGGTCTGTTGGTGCGCATGCAAGGCGTCGGCACGTTCGTCGCCGAGCCGAAAAGCCAGTCCGCGCTGTTTGAAGTGCACAACATTGCCGACGAAATCGCCTCCCGTGGTCATCGTCACACCTGCAAAGTGATTACCCTCGAAGAAGAAGCCGCCGGCTCCGAACGCGCTTTGGCGTTGGACATGCGCGAAGGGCAGCGGGTTTTCCACTCGCTGATCGTGCATTTCGAAAACGATATTCCGGTGCAAATCGAAGACCGTTTCGTCAACGCGCTGGTGGCCCCCGACTACCTCAAGCAGGACTTCACCCTGCAAACGCCTTACGCCTACCTGAACCAGGTCGCGCCGCTGACGGAGGGCGAGCATGTGGTCGAGGCGATTCTGGCCGAAGCCAGCGAATGCAAATTGCTGCAGATTGAAAAGGGCGAGCCGTGCCTGCTGATTCGCCGCCGCACCTGGTCGGGCCGTCAGCCAGTGACCGCCGCCCGTTTGATCCACCCCGGTTCCCGTCATCGTCTGGAAGGACGCTTTCATAAATGAATGCTTTGAAGGTTTTGCGCGCCCAGGATTACCCACGCATGCCGTGGAAAAACGGCGGTGGCAGCACAGAAGAAATCACCCGCGATGCAGGCACGGGCCTTGACGGTTTTGGCTGGCGCCTGTCGATTGCCGACATCGGCGAGTCGGGCGGCTTCTCGACGTTCACCGGGTACGAGCGCGTCATCACCGTGCTGCAAGGTGATGGCATGACCTTGCGGGTGGACGGTCAAGATACGCATCCGTTGTTACCGCTGACCCCGTTTGCCTTTAGCGGTGAGAGCGACGTGTCCTGCACATTGCTCGGCGGGCCGATTCGCGATTTCAACCTGATTTATGCGCCGCAGCGTTTTGATGCGCGCTTGCAGTGGCTTTCCGGCGAGCAGCGGTTTTTCAGCTCGGCGAGTACGGTGTTGGTGTTCAGCATCAGCGACACATTGGACGTGCAGACAGGTAACAGCGCTTCGCACCTTGGTCGCCATGATTGCCTGCAACTCGACGGTAACACCGGCCTGCTGGAAGTCTCGACCAACGGCCCCTGCTGTGTGATCGAACTGACGGCTCACTGAGTCAACGCTCACTTTGTAGCAGCTGGCGCAGCCTGCGTTCGGCTGCGCAGCAGTCGTGAAATCAGCCACTGCGGTCTCCAGGGCCATCTCATCTGATAGGCGACTGCTACGCAGCCGAACGCAGCCGAACGCAGGCTTCGCCAGCTGCTACAGATCGCAAGTTGCCCGATACTTCATATCTGTTCCCCAAAGCGCACCAACTTGTTACCGAACGCCCCAGCGTGGCGCAAAACCACGCTCTAGTAACACCATCGCAGCGCTGCAAAATATCCCCCCCCGAAAAATTTCATCTACGCCAGAACCCTTGATTCAGGCGCTCTCCAGCCATGCCAAAAGGTTTTCTTGAACATCCATCCAACAAGTTGGCCGCTTGATTGCATATGCTTGTATGTACAAGTAAAGACGTATGCGTATGAGTCACGAAGACTCAACCGTCGTCCACTGATTCGCCGGTGTGCACTGATGCCCATCGGCTTGCTCGCCCACTGCCTGGGTTGGTTTTGGATTGATTGCTGAGGAGTTTTTTTCGTGACTAAATTTCGTGACGTTGAAATCCGCGCTGCCCGCGGTAACAAGCTGACCGCCAAGAGCTGGCTGACCGAAGCGCCACTGCGCATGCTGATGAACAACCTCGACCCGGAAGTCGCCGAGAACCCTAAAGAACTGGTGGTTTACGGTGGTATCGGTCGTGCGGCACGTAACTGGGAATGCTACGACAAGATCGTTGAAAGCCTGACCAATCTGAACGACGACGAGACCCTGCTGGTGCAATCCGGCAAGCCGGTCGGCGTGTTCAAGACCCACAGCAACGCACCGCGTGTTCTGATCGCCAACTCCAACCTGGTTCCACACTGGGCAAGCTGGGAGCACTTCAACGAACTGGACGCCAAAGGCCTGGCCATGTACGGCCAGATGACCGCCGGCAGCTGGATCTACATCGGTAGCCAGGGCATCGTTCAAGGCACCTACGAAACCTTCGTCGAAGCCGGTCGTCAGCACTACAACGATGACCTGAAAGGTCGTTGGGTCCTGACCGCAGGCCTCGGTGGCATGGGCGGTGCCCAACCGCTGGCCGCGACCCTGGCCGGTGCCTGCTCGCTGAACATCGAATGCCAGCAGGTCAGCATCGATTTTCGCCTGAACAGCCGCTACGTCGACGAGCAAGCCAAAGACCTCGACGACGCGCTGGCCCGCATCGCCAAATACACCAAAGAAGGCAAGGCGATTTCCATCGCGCTGCTGGGTAACGCGGCTGAAATCCTGCCGGAACTGGTTCGTCGTGGCGTACGCCCGGACATGGTTACCGACCAGACCAGCGCCCACGACCCGCTCAACGGTTACCTGCCAGCCGGCTGGACCTGGGAAGAGTACCGCGCTCGCGCCCAGACCGAGCCTGCCGCCGTGGTCAAAGCCGCCAAGCAATCGATGGCCGTGCACGTTAAAGCGATGCTGGATTTCCAGAAAATGGGCATCCCGACCTTCGACTACGGCAACAACATCCGTCAGATGGCGCAGGAAGAAGGCGTGGAAAACGCATTCGACTTCCCAGGCTTCGTACCGGCTTACATCCGTCCACTGTTCTGCCGCGGCATCGGCCCATTCCGTTGGGCTGCACTGTCGGGCAACGCTGAAGACATCTACAAGACCGACGCCAAGGTCAAAGAGCTGATCCCGGACGACGCCCACCTGCACAACTGGCTGGACATGGCCCGCGAGCGCATCAGCTTCCAGGGTCTGCCGGCCCGTATCTGCTGGGTTGGCCTGGGCCTGCGCGCCAAGCTGGGTCTGGCGTTCAACGAAATGGTACGCAGCGGTGAATTGTCCGCGCCTATCGTCATCGGTCGCGACCACCTGGACTCCGGCTCGGTAGCCAGCCCGAACCGCGAAACCGAATCCATGCAGGACGGTTCCGACGCCGTGTCCGACTGGCCACTGCTCAACGCTCTGCTCAACACCGCGAGCGGCGCGACCTGGGTTTCCCTGCACCACGGCGGCGGCGTCGGCATGGGCTTCTCCCAGCACTCGGGCATGGTGATTGTCTGCGACGGTACTGACGAAGCGGCCGAGCGTATTGCTCGCGTCCTGCACAACGACCCGGCTACCGGCGTCATGCGGCACGCCGATGCGGGCTACCAGATCGCCATCGACTGCGCCAAGGAACAAGGGCTGAACCTGCCGATGATCACCGGCAAATAAACAAGCCATGTAGCAGCTGCCGCAGGCTGCGTTAAGGGCCGAAGGACCTTCGTTCCGCGTTGGAATGCCGGGGTCGCTTCGCAACCCGACGCCGCCTTCGGCAGCTGCTACAGAGATTGAGTGAAACCAGAATAACAATCCACAGAGGTTGAACCATGACTGTTAACAGCGAGCGTGCAGGTAACAAACCGTTGATCGAGAAACGCTCGATCGACTACATCCCGGAAGCGGAAAGACACGGTCGTCTGTTGAGTCAGTTCACCCTGTGGATGGGTGCCAACCTGCAAATCACCGCGATTGTCACCGGCGCATTGGCCGTGGTCCTTGGCGGTGACGTGTTCTGGTCGTTGATCGGTCTGTTGATCGGTCAACTGCTCGGCGGTGGTGTGATGGCGCTGCATGCCGCGCAAGGCCCCAAGCTTGGCCTGCCGCAGATGATCTCCAGTCGTGTGCAGTTCGGTGTTTACGGCGCGGCCATCCCGATCGTATTGGTCTGCTTGATGTATCTCGGTTTCACCGCAACGGGAACCGTACTGTCCGGCCAGGCGCTGGGCCAGTTGTTTGGTGTCAGCGATACCGTCGGTATCCTCATTTTCGCCAGCGTCATCGTGCTGGTCACGGTGCTTGGTTATCGGGTGATCCATTGGATCGGCCGTGTCGCCAGTGTCATTGGTGTGATTGCCTTTGTTTATCTGTTCAGCCGTCTGATGAGCCAGACTGACGTCGGCGCGCTGTTGCAAATCCGCCACTTCAGCTGGAGCAGCTTCTTGCTCGCGGTGTCGCTCGCGGCGTCGTGGCAGATCGCCTTCGGTCCGTACGTGGCTGACTATTCGCGCTACCTGCCGAGCAAGACTTCCTCGGTGAAAACCTTTTTCGCCGCAGGCGCCGGTTCGGTGATTGGTGCACAGGTGGCGATGGTCCTCGGCGTGTTCGCCGCCGCTTCGGCCAACGGACAATTCGCCGGCCACGAAGTGGCCTACATCGTGGGTCTGGGTGGTACCGGTGCCACCGCTGCGCTGCTGTACTTCAGCATTGCGTTCGGCAAAGTCACCATCTCCACGCTGAACTCCTACGGCAGCTTCATGTGCATTGCGACCATCATCAGCGGGTTCCGTGGTGACCTGAAGGTATCGCGCTTGCAGCGTCTGGTGTTCGTGCTGGTCATCGTCGGGGCTGCGACCCTGATGGCGTTGCTCGGCCAGCACTCGTTCCTCGGTGCGTTCAAGTCCTTCATCCTGTTCCTGCTGGCGTTCTTTACGCCATGGAGCGCGATCAACCTGGTGGACTACTACTGCATCACCCGCGAGCGCTATGACGTGCCGGCGCTGGCCGATCCGAACGGTCGCTATGGTCGTTGGAACGTCCTCGGTATCAGCATTTATGTCTTCGGTGTGCTGGTTCAACTGCCGTTCATTTCCACCAAGTTCTATACCGGTCCGCTGGTGGCGGCCCTGGGTGATGTGGATATTTCCTGGATCATCGGTCTGGTGATTCCCGCCGCCCTGTATTACGTGTGCGCAAAAAAATGGCACGGCACAGTGCCTGATCGTTTGATCCTGCCGGTCGAGCAGGACGCGATCACTGAACAAAAGCTGAATGTTGGTCGCGCTTCGGCGCAGGCCTGATTGGACGTGGACAGGGCTGGATGCCTCTTGACTGCCGTAAGCCAATTCATGATTAGGAGCGTCACAACAATGAAATCGAACAAGACCCTGCTGACCACATTGCTTTCCATGGGCCTGCTGGCCAGTGCCGGCGCCACTCAGGCAGCCGGTTGGTGCGAGTCGGGCAAACCGGTGAAATTTGCCGGCCTGAACTGGGAAAGCGCCATGCTGCTGACCGACGTGCTGCAAGTCGTGTTGGAGAAAGGCTACGACTGCAAGACCGACAGCCTGCCGGGCAACTCCATCACCATGGAAAACGCCCTGAGCAGCAACGACATTCAAGTGTTTGCCGAAGAGTGGGTCGGCCGCAGCGAAGTCTGGAACAAGGCCGAGAAGGCCGGCAAAGTCGTCGGTGTCGGCGCTCCGGTTGTTGGCGCGGTTGAAGGCTGGTACGTGCCGCGCTACGTGATCGAAGGCGACGCCAAGCGCAAACTGGAACCTAAAGCCCCGGACCTGAAAAACATTGCTGACCTGGGCAAATACTCGGCGATCTTCAAAGACGCTGAAGAGCCGTCCAAAGGCCGTTTCTACAATTGCCCGGCCGGCTGGACCTGTGAGCTGGACAACAGCGAAATGCTGAAAAGCTACGGTCTGGAAAGCACCTACACCAACTTCCGCCCAGGCACCGGCCCGGCGCTGGATGCCGCCGTGCTGTCGAGCTACAAGCGTGGCGAGCCGATCCTGTTCTACTACTGGTCGCCCACCCCGCTGATGGGCCAGGTCGATGTGGTGAAACTCGAAGAGAAGCCAGGCGTGAACAAGACCGTGGATATCAAGGTCGGCCTGTCCAAGACGTTCCACGAACAAGCCCCGGAACTGGTGGCTGTACTGGAAAAAGTCAATGTGCCGATCGACATCCTCAACCAGAACCTGGGGCGCATGACCAAAGAGCGGATCGAGTCGCCAAAACTGGCCAAGATCTTCTTGAAGGAACATCCTGAAGTCTGGCACGCCTGGGTGAGCGAAGACGCAGCCAAGAAAATCGACGCGGCCTTGTAGGTTGGGCCTCTCCGACTGCCGGTAGCGGCAGTCGGACGCTTGATCGCAACCCCTTGATTGAGAGTCTCTTATGTTTCCCGAAAGCTTTACCTTTTCCATCGCCGACTGGGTCAACGGTTGGGTCGACTCGTTGGTCACCAACTACGGCGACGTGTTTCGGCAGATCTCTGACACCCTGCTGTGGGCCATCGTCAATCTTGAAGGGCTGCTGCGCGCGGCGCCCTGGTGGCTGATGTTGGCCATCGTCGCAGGCGTTGCCTGGCACGCGACCCGCAAAGTCGTGACCACGGCCGTGATCGTCGGCTTGTTGTTCCTGGTGGGTGCCGTCGGCCTCTGGGACAAGCTGATGCAAACCCTGGCGTTGATGATGGTGGCGACGATCATTTCGGTGCTGATCGGCATTCCGCTGGGCATTCTCTCGGCGCGCAGCAACCGCCTGCGTTCGATACTGATGCCGCTGCTGGACATCATGCAGACCATGCCGAGTTTCGTGTACCTGATCCCGGTGCTGATGCTGTTCGGCCTGGGCAAGGTCCCGGCGATTTTCGCCACCGTGATTTACGCCGCGCCACCGCTGATCCGCTTGACCGATCTGGGCATTCGCCAGGTCGACGGTGAAGTGATGGAAGCGATCAACGCCTTCGGTGCCAACCGCTGGCAGCAACTGTTTGGCGTGCAACTGCCGCTGGCCCTGCCGAGCATCATGGCCGGGATCAACCAGACCACCATGATGGCGCTGTCGATGGTGGTCATTGCTTCGATGATCGGTGCCCGTGGCTTGGGTGAAGACGTGCTGGTGGGGATTCAGACCCTCAACGTCGGACGTGGCCTGGAAGCCGGTCTGGCGATCGTGATTCTGGCTGTGGTGATCGACCGTATTACTCAGGCGTACGGTCGGGCCCGGCATGAGGTGAGCAAATGAACAACGCGACCGTAAGCAAGATCGAAGTCAAAAACGTCTTCAAGATTTTTGGCAACCGTTCCAAAGATGCACTGGCGATGATTGGCCAGGGCAAAACCAAGGACCAGGTGCTGGCCGAAACCGGCTGCGTGGTCGGCGTGAACGATCTGTCGCTGAGCATCGGCAGCGGCGAGATCTTCGTGATCATGGGCCTGTCGGGCTCCGGCAAGTCGACTTTGGTACGCCACTTCAATCGCCTGATCGACCCGACCAGCGGCGCGATCCTGGTGGATGGCGTGGACATCCTGCAATACGACATGGAAGCCCTGCGCGAATTTCGTCGACGCAAGATCAGCATGGTGTTCCAGAGCTTCGGCCTGTTGCCGCACAAGAGCGTGCTGGACAACGTCGCCTACGGCTTGAAAATTCGTGGCGAGAGCAAAGCCATGTGCGCCGAGCGTGCGCTGCACTGGATCAACACCGTGGGCCTCAAGGGCTACGAAAACAAATACCCGCATCAGCTTTCCGGCGGTATGCGCCAGCGTGTGGGCCTGGCCCGTGCCCTGGCGGCGGACACCGACATCATCCTGATGGACGAAGCGTTCAGCGCCCTCGACCCGCTGATCCGCGCCGAGATGCAGGACCAGTTGCTGGAGCTGCAAAAGACCCTGCACAAGACCATCGTCTTCATCACCCACGACCTCGACGAGGCCGTGCGCATCGGCAACCGCATCGCGATCCTCAAGGACGGCCGCCTGATCCAGGTCGGCACCCCGAGAGAGATCCTGCATTCGCCGGCGGATGAGTATGTCGACCGGTTTGTGCAACGTCGGGCGGCGGTGGTTTAAAGGTCGATCGTTCCCACGCTCTGCGTGGGAATGCATCCCGTGACGCTCCGCGTCACACATGCGCAGGGCTTGAGCCTTGCACTGGCAACGGGACGCGGAGCGTCCCAGGCAGCATTCCCACGCAGAGCGTGGGAACGATCAATTCAGGTTGTACGCACGAGGTTGAAGATGTCCCAGGCTGAAAAAATCGTTATCGCCGATGCCCCCGTGCGTTGGCAGGATGTGGTGGCCGTCGCCCGTGATGGCGCGCAGCTTGAGCTGTCGGCGCAGGTCTGGGCACGGATTGAAAACGCGCAAGGCATCGTCCAGCGTATCGTCACCAGCGGTGAGCGCGCTTACGGCATCAACACCGGGCTGGGGGCGTTGTGCAACGTCTCGCTGGCGGATGAACAACTCAGCCAGTTGTCGCGCAATACCTTGCTCAGCCATGCCTGTGGCGTTGGCGCGCCCCTGACCGACGAGCAGACTCGCTCGATCATGTGCGCTGCTGTCGTCAACTACAGCCATGGCAAATCCGGCCTGCACCGCCAGGTGGTCGAAGCCTTGCTGGCGTTGCTCAACCGTGGCATTACCCCGCAAGTGCCTTCCCAGGGTTCCGTGGGTTACCTGACCCACATGGCGCACATCGGCATTGCGCTGCTGGGTGTCGGCAATGTCAGCTATCGCGGGCAGGTCGTTTCCGCTCAGCAAGCCCTGGCCGAAGAAGGCCTGCAACCGGTCAAGCTCGGCGCCAAGGACGGTTTGTGCCTGGTCAACGGCACGCCGTGCATGACCGGCCTGAGCTGCCTGGCCATTGCCGATGCCACGCGCCTGCTGCAATGGGCCGACGTGATCGGTGCCATGAGTTTCGAGGCCCAGCGCGGTCAGATCGATGCGTTCGATGCCGAGATCATTGCACTCAAGCCGCACCCGGGCATGCAGCAAGTGGGGATCAATCTGCGTGCGGTGCTCGACGGTAGCGAAGTGATCGCCAGCAGCAAGGGCATTCGCACCCAGGATGCCTTGAGCATTCGTTCGATCCCGCAGGTTCACGGCGCGGCGCGCGATCAACTGGTTCACGCGACCCGACAGATCGAAACCGAACTCAACAGCGCCACCGACAACCCGCTGGTGCTGGGCACGCCGGACAACTACCGCGTGGTGTCCCAGGCCAACCCGCACGGTCAGTCCGTGGCATTGGCAGCAGACCTGCTGGCCATCGCCATGGCCGAAATCGGCTCCATCGCCGAGCGTCGCCTGGACCGCTTGATCAACCCTCACGTCAGTGGTCTGCCGGCATTTCTGGTGGCCAACCCGGGGGTGAACTCCGGGATGATGATCGTCCAGTACGTCGCCGCGTCCCTGTGCGCGGAAAACCGCCAATTGGCGCAACCGGCGGTGCTCGACAACTACGTCACGTCGGGCCTTCAGGAAGACCACCTGAGCCTGGGCACCAACGCCGCGCTGAAGCTGCACCGCGCACTGGAAAACTGCACGCAGATCCTCGCCATCGAGTACCTGCTGGCGTCTCAGGCGTTTGAATTCTTGAAAGAGCAACGCTTCGGCGCCGGTACCGATGCGGCCTGGCGTCTGCTGCGTGAGCGCGTTCCTGCCTACGATCAGGACCGCTGGCTGGCACCGGACATTGCCGCCGCTGCCGGTGTATTGAAAGACCCGAACTTGCTGCAAAAGGCTTTACCGAATCTGAACTGATTTCCCAATAAAACCAGCGTGCCAAGGCGCGTCTCCCCAAGAGGCAGACGCGACGGACAACGGACATTTCCGGAGCGTCTGGTCTGCCTCTCTAAATAGAGAGCATTTACAACTCTCAAAAGGAGCACAAAATGACTGCGCTAAACCTGATTCCCGGCCAACTGAGCCTCGCCCAACTGCGTGATGTCTATCAGCAGCCGGTGAAATTGACCCTCGACAACAGCGCCTCGGCACAAATTGAAGCCAGCGTTGCCTGCGTGGAACAGATCCTCGCCGAGAACCGCACCGCCTATGGCATCAACACCGGTTTCGGCCTGCTGGCCTCGACCCGCATCGCCAGCGAAGACCTGGAAAACCTTCAGCGCTCGCTGGTGCTGTCTCACGCCGCCGGTGTCGGCGAGCCGATCAGCGACGCCTTGGTGCGCCTGGTCATGGTGCTCAAGGTCAACAGCCTGAGCCGTGGTTTCTCCGGTATCCGTCGCGTGGTCATCGACGCGCTGATCGCCCTGATCAACGCTGAGGTTTACCCGCACATTCCATTGAAAGGCTCGGTCGGTGCTTCCGGCGATTTGGCGCCGTTGGCCCATATGTCGCTGGTGCTGCTGGGTGAAGGCAAGGCGCGCTACAAGGGCGAGTGGATGGAGGCGACCGAAGCGCTGAAAGTCGCCGGCCTGACGCCGCTGACCCTGGCCGCGAAAGAAGGCCTGGCGCTGCTCAACGGCACTCAAGTGTCGACCGCTTACGCACTGCGCGGTTTGTTCGAAGGCGAAGACCTGTTCGCTGGCGCTGTCGCGCTGGGCGCGCTGACCGTTGAAGCGGTATTGGGCTCGCGCTCGCCGTTCGATGCTCGCATCCATGCCGCCCGTGGCCAGAAAGGCCAGATCGACGCCGCTGCCGCTTACCGCGACCTGCTGGGCGAGCGCAGTGAAGTGTCCGACTCGCACGAAAACTGCGAAAAGGTCCAGGACCCGTACTCCCTGCGCTGCCAGCCACAAGTCATGGGCGCCTGCCTGACTCAGTTCCGTCAGGCCGCTGAAGTGCTCGCTATCGAGGCCAACGCCGTCTCCGATAACCCGCTGGTATTCGCCGCTGAAGGCGATGTGATTTCCGGCGGTAACTTCCACGCCGAACCAGTGGCCATGGCCGCTGACAACATGGCGCTGGCCATCGCTGAAATCGGTTCTCTGAGCGAACGCCGCATCTCGCTGATGATGGACAAGCACATGTCGCAACTGCCGCCATTCCTGGTGGCAAACGGCGGCGTGAACTCTGGCTTCATGATCGCCCAAGTGACCGCTGCCGCATTGGCCAGCGAGAACAAGGCCCTGTCACATCCGCATTCGGTAGACAGCCTGCCGACGTCGGCGAACCAGGAAGACCACGTGTCCATGGCCCCGGCTGCAGGCAAGCGCCTGTGGGAAATGGCGGAAAACACCCGCGGTGTTCTGGCCGTGGAATGGTTGGCGGCGGCTCAAGGCCTGGACTTGCGCGAAGGCCTGAAGAGCTCGGCAAAACTGGAAAAGGCCCGTGCCATCCTGCGTAAGGAAGTGCCGTTCTATGAGAAGGACCGTTTCTTTGCGCCGGACATCAATGCGGCGACTGAGTTGTTGGCCTCGCGTTGCCTGAACGAGCTGGTAATGGCGAAGTTGCTGCCGAGCCTGTAATGGCCTATTCGCGAGCAGGCTCGCTCCCACAGTGGATTGTGTAAACCCTGTGGGAGCGAGCCTGCTCGCGATTCGATTTTGCGTCGAATAAGAATAATTAAGGACGAGAAATGCAACAGCCAGCAAAAGGTTTGAAACGCGGGCTTTCTGCCCGACATATTCGCTTCATGGCGCTGGGGTCGGCGATCGGCACCGGGCTGTTTTACGGTTCTGCCTCGGCCATTCAAATGGCCGGCCCCGCGGTATTGCTCGCCTACCTGATCGGTGGCGCAGCGGTGTTCATGGTCATGCGCGCCCTCGGTGAGATGGCAGTGCACAACCCGGTGGCCGGCTCTTTCGGTCAGTACGCCAGCACCTATCTGGGGCCGATGGCGGGCTTCATCCTCGGTTGGACCTACGCGTTCGAAATGGTCATCGTCGGCATGGCCGACGTCACCGCGTTCGGTATTTACATGGGCTTCTGGTTCCCGGAAGTCTCCCGCTGGATCTGGGTGCTGGGCATCGTTTCGGTGGTCGGCGGCTTGAACCTGTGTAACGTCAAGGTCTTCGGTGAAATGGAGTTCTGGCTGTCACTGCTCAAGGTCGCAGCCATCGTCGCGATGATTCTGGGTGGCTTCGGCATCATGCTGTTCGGCATCAGCACGGCGCCCGGCGCCCAAGCGACCGATATCAGCAACCTCTGGAGCCATGGCGGTTTCATGCCCAATGGCGTGGGTGGCCTGATCGCTTCGTTCGCGGTGGTGATGTTCGCATTCGGCGGGATTGAAATCATCGGCGTGACCGCCGGTGAGGCCAAAGATCCGCAGCATGTGCTGCCTAGAGCGATCAATGCCGTACCGTTGCGTATTTTGCTGTTCTATGTGCTGACCATGTTCGTACTGATGTCGATCTTTCCATGGCAGCAGATCGGCAGCCAAGGCAGTCCGTTCGTGCAGATTTTCGACAATCTGGGCATCAGCTCGGCGGCGACCATCCTCAATATTGTGGTGATCTCGGCGGCGATCTCGGCCATCAACAGCGACATCTTCGGCGCTGGCCGCATGATGTACGGTCTGGCCCAGCAAGGGCACGCACCTAAGGGCTTCGCCCGTTTGTCGCGTAATGGCGTGCCATGGATGACCGTGGTGGTGATGAGTGCCGCRCTGCTGCTGGGTGTGCTGTTGAACTACCTGATTCCGGAAAACGTGTTTCTGTTGATCGCCTCCATCGCGACCTTTGCCACGGTATGGGTCTGGCTGATGATTCTGTGTACCCAGGTGGCCATGCGTCGCTCCATGAGTGCCGAGCAGGTCGCACAACTGAAGTTCCCTGTACCGTTCTGGCCCTATGCGCCGATGGCGGCGATTGCCTTCATGCTGTTCATTTTCGGCGTGCTGGGTTATTTCCCGGACACCCAGGCGGCGCTGATCGTCGGTGTGGTCTGGATCGTGCTGCTGGTGCTGGCCTACCTGACGTGGGTGAAACCGGCGGCGGGCCAGGCGGCACTGGTAGAGCAGGAACCTTCTTTTTCACATCAATAACCTAACGGAGGCCACGGATGAAAACTCTCTGGCAACACTGCCACGTCGCAACCATGGCACAAGGCGTCTACTCGATCATCGAGGACGCGGCCATCGTGACGTCAGGTGCGCTCATTGAGTGGATCGGCCCGCGCGCTGACCTGCCCGCGGGCGAGTACCCGGCCGTCAACGATTTGCAAGGGGCCTGGGTAACGCCGGGTCTGATCGACTGCCACACCCACACGGTGTTTGGCGGTAATCGTAGCGGCGAATTCGAACAGCGCCTGCAAGGCGTCAGCTACGCAGAAATCGCAGCGGCCGGTGGTGGCATCGCCAGCACCGTACGCGCGACCCGCGCAGCCTCTGAAGACGAGCTGTTCGCCAGCGCCGCCAAGCGTCTTAAAAGCCTGATGCGTGATGGCGTGACCACGGTCGAAATGAAATCCGGCTACGGCCTCGACCTGGCCAGCGAGCGCAAGATCCTTCGAGTCATTCGCCGCCTCGGCGCCGAATTGCCGATCAGCGTGCGCAGCACGTGCCTGGCCGCTCACGCGTTGCCGCCGGAATACGCCGACCGCGCCGACGACTACATCGATCACATCTGCGCCGAAATGCTCCCGGCCCTGGCCGCCGAAGGGTTGGTGGATGCGGTGGATGCATTCTGCGAATACCTGGCGTTCTCGCCGGCGCAGGTTGAACGGGTGTTCATCACCGCACAGGAACTCGGTTTGCCGGTGAAGCTGCACGCAGAACAACTGTCGTCGCTGCACGGTTCGAGCCTGGCGGCGCGTTATCACGCACTGTCGGCCGATCATCTGGAATTCATGACCGAGGACGATGCCATCGCCATGGCCAAGTCCGGAACCGTCGCGGTGCTGCTGCCGGGCGCGTTCTACTTCCTGCGGGAAACTCAGTTGCCGCCGATGGACGCGCTGCGCAAGCACGGTGTGAAAATAGCCATCGCCAGCGACCTCAACCCGGGCACCTCGCCTGCGCTGTCGTTGCGCTTGATGCTGAACATGGCCTGCACCTGTTTCCGCATGACCCCGGAAGAGGCGCTGGCGGGCGCGACGATTCATGCCGCCACCGCGCTGGGCATGGCCGATACCCACGGCTCGCTGGAAGCCGGAAAAGTCGCGGATTTTGTCGCCTGGCAAATCGATCGTCCGGCCGATCTGTCGTACTGGCTGGGCGGTGACCTGGAAAAACGCGTCGTGCGTCACGGCGTCGAGACAAGTGTTTAGGAGAACAGCTGTGGATAAGGTTCTGAACTTCAAACAAGGCCGTGTGCCGCTGCTGATCAGCATGCCTCACGCGGGCGTGCGCCTGACCCCGGCGGTCGAAGCCGGGTTGATTCCCGACGCCCGCAGTCTGCCGGATACCGACTGGCACATCCCGAAGCTTTATGAATTTGCCACGGAACTGGGCGCCAGCACCCTGGCCGCCGAGTACTCGCGGTTTGTCATCGACCTGAACCGTCCCTCCGACGACAAGCCTTTGTATGTCGGCGCGACCACGGGCCTGTACCCGGCGACGCTGTTCGATGGCATTCCCTTGTTCCGCGAAGGCCTGGAACCGTCGAAAGAAGAGCGCACGACCTGGCTGGAACAGATCTGGACGCCGTATCACACGACATTGCAAAACGAGCTGGCACGGCTGAAAGCCGAGTTCGGTTTTGCGTTGCTGTTCGACGCGCACTCGATCCGCTCGATCATCCCGCACTTGTTCGACGGCAAGCTGCCGGACTTCAACCTCGGCACCTTCAATGGCGCCAGTTGCGATCCTGAGTTGGCCACTCAACTGGAAGCCATTTGCGCGCGCCACGGCGATTACAGCCATGTGCTGAACGGCCGCTTCAAGGGCGGCCACATCACCCGGCATTACGGCAATCCGGCCGAGAATATCCATGCCGTGCAACTGGAGTTGGGTCAGTGCACATATATGGAAGAGTTCGAACCGTTCCGCTATCGCCCGGATCTGGCTGCGCCGACGCAAGTGGTGCTCAAGGAGCTGCTGCAAGGTTTGCTCGATTGGGGCCAAAACCACTACAAACGCTAGAGCCTGGCGCATAACCCTGTGGGAGCGCGCTTGCTCGCGATGGCGGACTAACAGGCAACATCTATGTTGAATGTTATGGCCTCATCGCGAGCAAGCTCGCTCCCACAGGTTTTTCATTGGCCTTCATAGCTGATTGGAACTGTCGCCTCTGTGCAAAACACAGTCGCCACAGGTCGCTTTTACCCGCTCGACGCTGCGTAATGTGCAGGGCACGGTGCACGAAGACACCGGCCCTCACAATAATCTGCCGCACGAGACTCTCCCGATGAAAAGACTGTTCACCCGCTGTCTCTCAATCCTCTGCGGCACGGCTCTTCTGAGCACCAGCGTCCTGGCCAGCGACGATGCTTCCTGCAAAGCCGTGCGCATGGGCGTGGTCAACTGGACCGATGTGATCGCCACCAGTGGCATGGCCGATGTGTTACTCAATGGCCTGGGCTACGAAAGCAAGCAAACCAGCGCTGTGCAGCAAATCATCTTCGCCGGCATCCGCGACAAGCGCCTGGACATTTTCCTGGGTTACTGGAAACCGGCGATGGACAAAAACATCGCGCCGTTCGTGGCGGCCAACCAAGTGAAAGTCATGGAGAAACCGAGCCTGGCCGATGCTCAGGCCACCCTCGCGGTTCCGGACTACGTGGCCGCCGCCGGTTTGAAAACCTTTGCCGACATCGCCCGATTCAAAGACCAGCTCGGCGGCAAGATCTACGGCATCGAGCCCGGCAGCGGCGCCAACACCACGATCAAAACCATGATCGAGACCAATCACTTTGGCTTGAAGGATTTCAAACTGATTGAATCCGGCGAGGCCGGCATGCTCGCCGCCGTACAGCGTGCAGTGAATCGCAAGGAGTTCGTGGTGTTCGTCGGCTGGACCCCGCACCCGATGAACATCAACATGAAGATCGACTACCTGACCGGCAGTGAAGACGTCTACGGACCGAACGAAGGTGCGGCGACGGTCTCTACGGTCACTTCGCCGGATTACGCTGAACGTTGCCCGAATGTAAATCGCCTGCTGGAGAACCTGACTTTCAGCGCCTCGCAGGAAAGTCAGTTGATGGTGCCGATCATGGAGCGCAAGACGCCGCAGGATGTCGCCAGGCAGTGGTTGCGCGATCACCCGGAAGATATGCAGCGTTGGTTGGCGGGTGTCAGCAGTTTTGATGGTAAGGATGGCGTTGCCACCGTTCAGGCCAGTTTGAAAAACTGAATTCAAATGTTGCTCTCCTTAAACCGCTGAACGGACTGGCACCAGGCTCATGGCTCCTTACCCGCTTTCCGAACAGATGACGGCATTCGTCGAGACAACCGTCAGCTTCAACAGCACCGACAGCAGCCTCGAGGGTTTGCGTCGGGCCTACAGCGAGATGTGCCGGGCGTTTACTCCGCCACGTCCTGAAGGGCTTTATGTGCTTGATGTCGAGCTGGCGGGCGTGGCGATCAGGTCCTACCAGCCGCACGCCTCATCGTCGTCCGAGGCTTGCCCGTGCATTGTGTATCTGCACGGTGGTGGGTGGGTGGTGGGGGATCTGGATTCCCACGACTTCATCTGCGCCGAGCTCGCATCAACCCTCGGTGTATTGGTCATCGCGGTTGATTACCGCCTGGCGCCGGAGCATCCGTTTCCGGCGGCGTTCGATGATTGCATCAAGGTCTGGCGGGCGTTGCGTACGGGGCCATTCCGGCTTGATCCTGCGCGGACGCTGGTGATGGGGGACAGCGCGGGCGGCAACCTGGCCGCTGCATTATGTCTGGCGCTGCGGGATGCTCGCGAGCCATTGCCTGCTGCGCAGATTCTGGTCTATCCGGGACTGGGTGGCGGTGATCAGTTGCCATCGCGCGGCGAATGCATCGACGCGCCGTTGCTCAGCAGCAGCGATGTGGATTGTTATCACGCGCTGTACCTGCATGGCACCCGACATCCGGGGGCCTATGCCATGCCACTGCTCGCCGGACACTTCAGTGGTCTACCACCGGCATTGATCGCCGTTGCGCAGTTCGATCCGCTGCGCGATGACGGCGTGCTCTACGCCGAGCAACTGGAAGCCGCCGGTGTGGACACCACGCTGTACTACGGCGAGGGGCTGGTTCATGGTTGTTTGCGCGCGCGCGCTCAAGTCGCCGAGGTCGATGCGCTCTATGAAACACTGCTCGGGTTTTTGGCTGACAAGTTGTGACGCTGCACGGGGCATGCTCATTGACGTAATTCGGGTTTATGATGCCGGACGGCAGAATAATAGAAGTCCCCCCAGGGATGACCTCGACCCCTTACGGAGCGCGCAATGCAGACTTTGTACCCGCAGATCAAACCCCACGCCCGGCACGATCTGGCCGTCGATGACACCCACACCCTCTACGTCGACGAAAGCGGTTCACCGGAAGGTTTACCGGTGGTGTTTATCCACGGCGGCCCCGGTGCCGGGTGTGATGCCCAAAGCCGTCGGTATTTCGATCCAAACCTGTATCGCATCGTTACCTTTGACCAGCGCGGCTGCGGTCGCTCCACCCCCCACGCCAGCCTCGAAAACAACACCACCTGGGATCTGGTCGCCGACCTTGAGCGAATTCGCCAGCATCTGGGCATCGACAAGTGGGTGCTGTTTGGCGGCTCCTGGGGGTCGACCCTGGCGTTGGCCTACGCGCAAACCCACCCAGAGCGTGTACACGGTCTGATCCTGCGCGGGATTTTTCTCTGCCGCCCACAGGAAATCGAGTGGTTCTACCAGGCGGGCGCCAGCCGTCTGTTCCCGGACTACTGGCAGGACTACGTTGCGCCGATCCCGATGGACGAGCGCGACGATTTGCTCAGCGCTTTCCACAAGCGCCTGACCGGCAATGACCAGATTGCCCAGATGCACGCGGCCAAGGCCTGGTCCCTCTGGGAAGGCCGGACCGCCACCCTGCGTCCGAACCCGCTGGTGGTCGATCGCTTCTCGGAGCCGCAGCGTGCATTGTCGATTGCTCGCATCGAATGTCATTACTTCACCAACAATGCGTTCCTTGAGCCTAACCAGTTGATTCGTGACATGGGCAAGATTGCCCATTTGCCCGGCGTGATCGTTCACGGTCGCTACGATGTGATCTGTCCGTTGGATAACGCTTGGGAATTGCACCAGAATTGGCCGAACAGTGAATTGCAGGTCATCCGGGACGCCGGCCATGCTGCCTCCGAACCGGGTATCACTGATGCGCTGGTGCGAGCCGCCAACCAGATGGCGCGCCGCTTGCTCGACCTGCCGCCTGAAGAAGCATGAAGGGTTTGCTCCAGCGCGTACGGGGTGCGCGAGTCGAGGTCGCGGGCGAGGTGGTGGGAGCGGTCGACCAGGGGTTGCTGGTGCTGGTCGCGGTTGAGCCCGAGGACACTCGGGCCAGCGCCGACAAACTTCTTAATAAGCTGCTTAACTATCGGGTGTTCAGCGACGCCGAGGGCAAGATGAATCTGTCCCTGGCGGATGTCGGCGGCGGGTTGCTGCTGGTCTCACAGTTCACCTTGGCTGCCGACACCAAAAGCGGGTTGCGCCCGAGTTTTTCGACCGCGGCGCCTCCGGCCTTGGGCGAGGAGCTTTTCGACTATCTATTAGGCAAAGCGAAACAGGTGCATGGCACAGTGGCATCAGGTAGATTCGGCGCGGATATGCAGGTGCACCTGGTCAACGATGGCCCGGTCACCTTCCTGTTACAGACCTGAAAGCGCTTGAAACAACTTTTTAAGGGCTTTTCGACTGAAAACAGGCGTTTTACGCGAGAAATACTTTGTTGCGCCTGATGCGTTGTAACGCGGCCTACTAGATAATCGCGCGCTACGGGGATCGGCGTTCGTTGGTCCATTTTGACTTAGGTAGAGACTTGTCCTGGACCGTTTGGGGAATCATTTAGCCCCATCGGAGTCGGAACAATGCTCGCCAACTTGGCAAGAGTGGTTTGCAAGATCGGTTTTTTCAGGCCGTTGATCGTGCAAATCCTTTAACTGGCCGTTGGTTTTTTGATCTGTTTTCGGCGAGGGTTGCTCGTGATTGTTAGTCCCTGTAATGCACCAAAATTGACTGCCAAACGGTTCCGAAGCGCTCTGGTAGCGGGCTCTGCACTGCTCTGCCTGTTCAGCGCCGGCCAGCTTTGGGCATTCAATCTGGATGACGTGTCGGTCAAGGCAAAAGAGTTGGCCGCGCAAAAATACGAAGCTCCGCGCAGTAACCTGCCGAACGAGTTCCGCGATATGAAATTCGCGGACTATCAGAAAATTCGTTTCCTGACCGAAAAAGCCGAATGGGCGGATCAGAAAACCCCGTTCAAGTTGTCGTTCTATCACCAGGGTATGCATTTCGATACGCCGGTGAAAATCAACGAAATCACAGCTAACTCCGTCGAAGAGATCAAGTACGACCCGACTCGTTTCGATTTTGGCGATGTGAAATTCGATCCWAAAGCCACCGAACAACTGGGTTATGCCGGTTTCCGGGTGCTGTACCCGATCAACAAGGCTGACAAGCAAGACGAAATCATGACCATGCTCGGCGCGAGCTACTTCCGCGTCGTCGGCAAGGGTCACGTCTATGGCTTGTCCGCGCGCGGCATGGCGATTGATACCGCATTGCCATCGGGCGAAGAGTTCCCGCGTTTCACCGAATTCTGGATTCAACAGCCGAAGCCGGGCGACAAGCACCTGGTGATTTTCGCCCTGCTGGATTCGCCGCGTGCCACCGGCGCCTATCGCCTGACCCTGCGTCCGGGCAGCGACACCATTGTCGACGTCAAGGCGCAGATGTTCCTGCGTGACAAGGTCGGCAAGCTGGGTATCGCTCCATTGACCAGCATGTATCTGTTCGGCGCCAACCAGCCATCGAAAGTGCTGAACTATCGTCGCGAATTGCACGATTCCAGCGGCCTGGCGATTCATGCCGGCAACGGCGAATGGATCTGGCGTCCATTGAACAACCCCAAGCACCTGTCGGTGAGCAACTTCTCGGTCGAGAACCCGCGTGGCTTCGGTCTGCTGCAGCGTGGCCGCGACTTCAGTCACTACGAAGACCTCGACGACCGCTACGACAAGCGCCCAAGCGCCTGGATCGAGCCGAAGGGTGACTGGGGTAAAGGTACCGTGGATCTGGTTGAGATTCCGACCGCCGACGAAACCAACGACAATATCGTTGCTTTCTGGAACCCGGAAAAACTGCCAGAACCTGGCCAGCCGCTCGATGTTGCCTATCGCCTGCACTGGACCATGGATGAATCCGCAATCCACGCCCCCGACAGCGCCTGGGTCAGCCAGACCCTGCGCTCCACCGGTGACGTTAAACAGTCCAACCTGATTCGTCAGCCGGACGGTAGCGTGGCTTATCTGGTGGACTTCGAAGGCCCGTCCCTGGCGGCATTGCCTCCGGAAGCGGACGTTCGCAGCCAGGTCAGCGTTGGCGACAATGCCGAACTGGTCGAAAACAGCGTGCGTTACAACCCTGAAACCAAGGGCTGGCGCCTGACGCTGCGCATGAAGATCAAGGACCCGGGCAAGGCCACCGAAATGCGTGCGGCCCTGGTCCAGAACATCGTGCCGGCTGACCTGGCCAAAACGTCGCTTCCAGCGTCGAATTCGTCTGTCGCCAAGGCCGACAAGGTTGCCGCCAAGCAACAAGAGAAAGCGGACAAGGAAGCCAAGCAAGCAGAAGCCAAGCAGGCTGATGCCAAGCCAGTTGCAGATGCCAAGGACAAGGCCAACAAAGACGCCAAGCAGCCTGTTGCTGCCGACGCGGCCCCAGCCACACCGGAATCGGCGCCGACTGAAGAAGTCCTGACCGAGACCTGGAGCTACCAGTTGCCTGCCGATGAGTAATTCTCAAGTACAGCCAGAGTCGCTTTCCGAGTATCTGGCGCATTTACCGATGACCGACGAGCAGCGCGCGGAACTTGCGGGCTGCCAGTCCTTCAGCGAGTTGCACCAGCGTCTGTCGTCCTCCACGTTCGACGCACCGACCGAAGCAGCTCAAGCTTCGGTAGGCCGCCGCTTGACTCTGAACACCGCTGAAGAGCTGGAAGAAGCGGAAATGCTGGCGGTCGACGCCAGTGGCCGGGTATGCCTCAAGGCCACCCCGCCGATCCGCCGGACCAAAGTTGTGCCGGAGCCTTGGCGCACCAACATTCTGGTGCGTGGCTGGCGGCGTCTGACCGGTCGCACCAATCCGCCGGCTCCGCCGAAAGATGAGCGCGTGTTGCCGGCTGCCCGCTGGCGGACCGTTGGTTCGATCCGTCGCTACATTCTGCTGGTGCTGATGCTCGGCCAGACCATCGTTGCCGGTTGGTACATGAAAGGCATCATGCCGTACCAGGGCTGGTCGTTCGTCGACCTCAACGAAGTGTTGCATCAACCGCTGCTGCAAACGGCCACGCAAGTGCTGCCGTATGCACTGCAAACCAGCATCCTGATTCTGTTCGGGATTCTGTTCTGCTGGGTATCGGCCGGTTTCTGGACCGCGCTGATGGGTTTCCTCGAGCTGCTCACCGGTCACGACAAATACCGCATTTCCGGCGCCAGCGCCGGCAATGAACCGATTCCGAAGGATGCGCGCACCGCACTGGTGATGCCGATCTGCAACGAAGACGTGCCACGGGTGTTTGCCGGTTTGCGCGCGACGTTCGAGTCGGTCGCGGCCACGGGTGACCTGGATCGCTTCGACTTCTTCGTCCTCAGCGACAGTAACGACGCCGACATTTGCGTCGCCGAGCAGCAAGCCTGGCTGGACGTTTGTCGCGAAGCCAAAGGCTTCGGCAAGATCTTCTATCGTCGCCGTCGCCGTCGCGTCAAACGCAAGAGCGGCAACCTTGACGACTTCTGCCGTCGCTGGGGCGGTGACTACAAGTACATGGTCGTGCTCGACGCTGACTCCGTCATGAGCGGCGAGTGCCTGACCAGTCTGGTGCGCTTGATGGAAGCCACGCCGGACGCCGGGATCATCCAGACCGCGCCGCGTGCGTCGGGCATGGACACCCTGTATGCGCGCATGCAGCAGTTTGCGACTCGCGTGTATGGCCCGTTGTTCACGGCTGGCCTGCACTTCTGGCAGTTGGGCGAATCCCACTACTGGGGTCACAACGCGATCATCCGCATGAAGCCGTTCATCGAGCACTGCGCCTTGGCGCCGTTGCCTGGTAAAGGGGCTTTCGCCGGTGCAATTCTGTCCCACGACTTCGTTGAAGCCGCGCTGATGCGCCGTGCTGGCTGGGGCGTGTGGATTGCCTACGATTTGCCGGGCAGTTACGAAGAGTTGCCACCGAACCTGCTGGACGAACTCAAGCGTGACCGTCGCTGGTGCCACGGTAACCTGATGAACTTCCGTCTGTTCCTGGTCAAAGGCATGCACCCGGTTCACCGGGCGGTATTCCTGACCGGTGTGATGTCTTATCTGTCGGCGCCGTTGTGGTTCTTCTTCCTCGTGCTGTCGACAGCGCTGCTGGCGGTCAACACGTTGATGGAGCCGCAGTACTTCATGGAGCCGCGACAGCTGTATCCGCTGTGGCCGCAATGGCATCCGGACAAGGCCGTGGCGCTGTTCTCCACGACCGTCGTGTTGCTGTTCCTGCCGAAGCTGCTGAGCATCATCCTGATCTGGGCCAAAGGCGCGAAAGAGTTCGGCGGCAAGTTCAAGGTGACCCTGTCGATGCTGCTGGAGATGTTGTTCTCCATGTTGCTGGCGCCGGTGCGGATGATTTTCCACACCCGTTTCGTTCTTGCGGCGTTCCTCGGCTGGGCGGCGACCTGGAACTCGCCACAACGTGACGACGACTCCACGCCGTGGAGCGAAGCGGTCAAGCGCCATGGTCCGCAAACCTTGCTGGGCTTCTTCTGGGCCTTGCTGGTGATCTGGCTGAACCCGAGCTTCCTGTGGTGGCTGGTGCCAATCGTGGGTTCGTTGATGCTGTCGATCCCGGTGTCCGTGATCTCCAGCCGTGTTGGCCTGGGCCTGAAGTCCCGTGACGAGAGCCTGTTCCTGATCCCTGAGGAATACAATCCGCCACAGGCGCTGCTGGCCACAGACCAGTACACCCACGAAAACCGTTATCACGCACTCAAAGACGGCTTCATCCGGTCAGTGGTCGACCCGCAGCAGAACGCCCTGGCGTGCTCGCTGGCGACGTCGCGTCACGGCCAGGCCGAGCCGATCGAGTGGCTGCGGATCGAGCGGGTGCGTCATGCATTGAAAGTCGGGCCTGACGGCCTGAACAACAATGAGCGCGTGCAACTGCTGAGCGACCCGGTGGCATTGGCTCGTCTGCATGAGCAGATCTGGAGTGAAGGTCACGCAGAGTGGTTGCAAGCCTGGCGTACATCGGTGAAATCCGATCCCCATGCGCCGCTGCTGCCGCTCAAGCCGCTGAGCGCACAGCCTCAGTTGGCATAACAAAAAACCCCGCTCATCAAGCGGGGTTTTTTTTGCCTGATCGTTTGCAAGCCCTTGTGCAAACGGACGAGTACGTTAGGATCCGTCCCCGAATTGGTGCGCCCGGATAATTTTTGTCCACATGGCTACGTTTCCTGAGGGAGACGGCCGTTTGCGCGCCTCACACCGCAATGGTTTTGGGGACATGATGATGAAGAAGTATCTCTCGATGCTGCTGGTCGGCGTCACGGCATTGGTTGCAGTCAGCACGGCGCAGGCCGGCGCCATTGATGACGCGGTCAAGCGCGGCACGCTGAAAGTCGGCATGGACCCGACCTACATGCCGTTCGAGATGACCAACAAGCGCGGCGAGATCATCGGTTTCGAAGTCGACATCCTCAAAGCCATGACCAAGGCCATGGGCGTGAAACTGGAGCTGGTGTCCACCGGCTACGACGGCATCATCCCGGCCCTGATGACCGACAAGTTCGACCTGATCGGCAGCGGCATGACGCTGACCCAAGAGCGCAACCTGCGCCTGAACTTCAGCGAACCGTTCATTGTGGTCGGTCAGACGCTGCTGATCCGCAAAGAGCTGGAAGGCACTATCAAGTCCTATAAAGACTTGAACACCGACGAGTACCGCATCACCTCCAAGCTCGGCACCACCGGCGAAATGGTCGCGAAAAAACTGATCTCCAAAGCCAAATACCACGGCTACGACAACGAGCAGGAAGCGGTGCTCGACGTGGTCAACGGCAAGGCGGATGCCTTCATCTACGACGCGCCTTACAACGTGGTGGCGGTGAACAAGGTCGGCGCCGGCAAGCTGGTGTTCCTCGATAAGCCGTTCACCTACGAACCGCTTGCCTTCGGTCTGAAGAAGGGTGACTACGACAGTATCAACTTCATCAACAACTTCCTGCACCAGATCCACGAAGACGGCACCTACGATCGCATCCATGACAAGTGGTTCAAAGACACCGCTTGGCAGAAAGACATGGAATAAGGCTTACCGCTGATCGTTCCCTCGCTCTGCGTGGGAACGCATCCTGTGACGCTCTGCGTCACGCTTGAGAAGGGACGCGGAGCGTCCCGGGCGGCATTCCCACGCAGAGCGTGGGAACGATCAAATTCCGGAACCCGTAATGAAACAAAAAAAATCCCAATGGCCCTGGCACGTATTAACCGTGCTGGTGCTGATCGGCCTGGCTGGTGCGTTGTACTACGCCACCTCGCTGATGTCCTACGAATGGCGCTGGAATCGCGTGCCGCAATACTTCGCCTACCACGCCGAAGAATCCCAGCGCGCCACTGATATCTCCACTGTCAGCGAACTGGTGCGCAAAGGCGATAAAGCTGAAGTCACGCTGCGCAACGACGCAGGCGATGAGCAACGCGTGACCGTCGACGACAACAGCCTGCAAGTCGCCCAAGGCGATGATGTGGCCGAAGGCGATGTGATTGGCGTGACCCGTCATTGGGCCGCCGGGCCGCTGCTTTGGGGGCTGTGGACAACTTTGTGGTTGTCGGTAGTGTCCGGTGTGCTCGGGCTGTTGATTGGTCTCGCCACGGGCCTGTGCCGGCTCTCGAACAACCCGACGCTGCGCGATCTCTCGACGATCTATGTCGAGCTGGTCCGTGGTACGCCGCTGCTGGTGCAGATCTTCATTTTCTACTTCTTCATCGGCACCGTGATGAACCTGTCCCGTGAATTCGCCGGGATCGCTGCACTGTCGTTGTTTACCGGGGCCTACGTCGCGGAAATCATCCGTTCCGGCGTGCAGTCCATCGCCCGGGGGCAAAACGAAGCGGCGCGCTCGTTGGGGCTGAGTGCTGGCCAGTCGATGCGCCACGTGGTGATGCCGCAAGCCTTGAAGCGCGTACTGCCGCCCTTGGCCGGGCAGTTCATCAGCCTGGTCAAGGACACGTCGCTGGTCTCGGTGATTGCGATTACCGAACTGCTCAAAAGTGGTCGTGAAGTTATTACCACCTCGTTTTCGCCGTTCGAAATCCTGTTCTGCGTGGCCGGGTTGTACCTGTTGATCAACCTGCCACTGTCGAAAATCGCCAGTCGGCTTGAACGGAGGCTCGCGCAAAGTGATTGAAGTCCGCGATCTGGTAAAAGTCTTCGACACCCGTGGCCAAGTGGTTCGCGCGGTGGATAACGTCACCACGCAAGTGGCCAAGGGCGAAGTGCTGGTGGTGATCGGTCCGTCCGGTTCCGGCAAGTCGACCTTCTTGCGCTGCCTCAACGGCCTGGAAGAATTCGATTCGGGTTCGGTGAGCATCGATGGCCTGCAACTGGCCGACCCGAAAACCGACGTGAATGCCTACCGCCGCGAAGTCGGCATGGTGTTCCAGCATTTCAACCTGTTCCCGCACATGACCGTGCTGGAAAACCTCTGCCTGGCGCAAAAAGTCGTGCGCAAGCGCGGCAAGAAGGAGCGCGAGGCCAAGGCCTTGGCGCTGCTGGAAAAAGTCGGGATCGCGCAGAAGGCCCACGAGTTTCCATCGCGCTTGTCCGGTGGCCAGCAGCAGCGTGTGGCGATTGCCCGCGCATTGGCCATGGAACCCAAGGTCATGCTGTTCGATGAACCGACGTCGGCCCTGGACCCGGAAATGGTCGGCGAAGTGCTGGATGTGATGAAGACCCTGGCCTTGGAGGGCATGACCATGGTCTGTGTCACCCACGAAATGGGTTTTGCGCGGGAAGTGGCGGATCGGGTGTTGTTCTTCGATCACGGCAAATTGCTGGAAGATGCTTCGCCGGCCGAATTCTTCGATGCGCCGAAGGATCCACGGGCGCAGGCGTTTTTGCGTCAGGTCCTCTGACGGCGGCGACCTTGCGATCGCCATCGCGGGCAAGCCCGCTCCCACAATGGATTGCGCTGTTCATGCTATTTGCGTAACACCGCTTATCCCTGTGGGAGCGGGCTTGCCCGCGATTGCATCACCTCGGTCCTGAGTGAACCGAGGTCAAAACACCCCCTCAAACCTTGAACTTGCCCACCAGCATCTGCAGATGCGTCCCCAGCCGTGCCAGCTCAATGCTGGAGGCCGCGGTCTCTTCGCTGGCGGCCGAGGTTTGTTCGGACACGTCGCGCACGTTAAGCACGCTGCGGTTGATCTCCTCGGCCACGGCGGTTTGCTGCTCGGCAGCGGCGGCAATCTGCTGGTTCATCGTCTGAATGGCCGACACGGTGCGGGTGATGCTTTCCAGTGAGCCGCCGGCGCGGCGGGTCAGTTCGACGCTGCTGTCGGTCAGGGTGCGGCTGTTGTCCATGATGGTCGCGACTTGCTGGGTGCCGGCTTGCAGGCCGACGATCAGCTCTTCGATTTCTTCGGTGGACTTCTGGGTGCGTTGCGCCAGGCTRCGAACTTCATCGGCCACCACCGCAAAACCCCGTCCGGCCTCACCGGCACGGGCAGCTTCGATGGCGGCGTTGAGGGCCAGCAGGTTGGTTTGCTGGGCCACGGATTTGATCACGTCGAGCACGCTGCCGATCTTGTCACTTTCGCGCTTGAGGTCGCCCATCGCGGCAGTGGAGTTGCCGACTTCGAGGGCCAGGCGTTCGATCTGGGCGATGGCTTCGCCGACCACTTTGTCACCTTCGCGGGCTTGCTGATCGGCGGCGACAGCGGCTTCGCTGGCTTCCTCGGCGTTGCGCGCCACTTCTTGCACGGTCGCGGTCATTTCGTTCATGGCGGTGGCCACCTGGTCGGTTTCGACCTTCTGGCTGTTGACCCCGGCACTGGTCTGCTCGGTGACGGCCGACAACTCTTCGGCGGCGCTGGCGATTTGCGTGACGCCGTCGCTGATGCCGCCGATCAGTTCGCGCAGGCCCAGAATCATGCTCTGCATGGCGCGCTGGAGCTGGCCGAGTTCGTCGCGACGTTTGGAGGTCAGGTTGTGAGTCAGGTCGCCTGCTGCGACGCGCTCAGCGACTTTCAGGGTCTGGCTCAGCGGGATAACGATCTGACGGGTGATCGCCCAAGCGGCAATCATGCCAAAGACCAGGGCCAGAGCCGTGGCCAGCAGCAGCATGTTCTTGGCGTGTGCGGCATCGGTATCGCGAACAATGGTTTGCGACACGGTGAGTTTTTTGCTGACGTCGAGCAGGATGTCACCTTGCGCAGCCATGGTTTTGAGCGCGGCAGCGCTGGCGACCTGTGAGTCGCGGTACTGGCTGACGGCGGCGCGGTAGGCCTTGAGCGAGTCGGTGGCCTGTTGCAGGTTGGCGATGTGCTGCTCCGGCAATTTGGACGGCAGGCTTTCGAGGTTTTTCAGGGCGTTGTCGATGGCATCCAGTGCTGGCTGTTCAGCTTCGGCCTTGCCGCTATAGGTGTAGCCGCGGACCTGGAAGCGCGCTTGCTGGATCAGTTTGCTCAGATCAATCACGCTATTGAAGTCGGCAACACTATCGCCCTGTAACAGGGACTTCTCGACTTCAGCGACGCGGGCCACGGCATTATCGGCCGTGGCGCCGAGTTTGCTGCGGGCGTCTTCGCGGTTGGCGCCTGCCTGAGTCATGGCGGCGAACGCTTGTTTGTACTGGCTGACGGCGGCCAGTTGCTGGTCGACCATCGCTGCATCAGCCGGTTGTTCGATCATTTTGCGGGCGCTTTGCAGGCCGGTATCGAGTTGCGCAAGCTTGTCGTTAACCGCCCCCGGGCCTTGTTCTCCGCGGCGCATCTCATAGTCCAGGCGGGCGATGCGCAGGTCTTTGGTCAGGTCATTGAGGCTGGCAATGAACCCAAGCTTGTCGCCGCGGCTCGTCACATCACTCAGGCCGGTCCAGCCGGTGACGGTGATCGATAGGGTAAGCAGCAGCACCAGGCCGAAACCGATTCCCAGTTTGCGATTGACGCTGACGTTTCCCAGATTCTCGGCTAGCCATTGGTACATGCTGCAACTCCCTGGACCACTGATTTTGGTTTTGTGGGAACTGTATCGGCAGGCGAAAGAGAATCTGTAGGGCGGAAAAGGACTTGCGACGATCACAGTCCCTGTAGCAGCTGGCGAAGCCTGCGTTCGGCTGCGAAGCAGTCGTGAAATCAGACACCGCGGTGTTTCAGGTAGTCCGAGTTGTCCGGATTGACGACTGCTTCGCAGCCGAACGCAGGCTTCGCCAGCTGCTACAAGGTAGTCGGGGTTAGAAGAGGCGGGCGAGCAGCGCGGTGACGGCGGTTTCGACACGCAGGATGCGCTCGCCGAGTTGCACCGGTTGCAGGCCGGCCTTGCCCAGCAGGTCGATCTCGTAGGGGATCCAGCCACCTTCGGGGCCGATGGCCAGCGTCACCGGTTCGTCTAGCCCACGGGGGCAGGGCGGGTAATTGCCGGGGTGGCCAACGAGGCCAAGGGTGCCCTCGGTGATTGCCGGCAAACGGTCCTCAACGAACGGCTTGAAGCGCTTTTCGATGACGATTTCCGGCAGCACACTGTCCCGGGCCTGTTCGAGGCCGAGGATCAGTTGCTCACGAATCGCTTCGGGCTCCAGAAACGGGGTTTGCCAGAAGCTCTTCTCGACGCGATAGCTGTTCACCAGGACGATGCGCGGCACACCCATGGCGGCCACGGTCTGAAACACCCTGCGCAGCATTTTCGGGCGTGGCAGGGCCAATACCAGGGTCAACGGCAGCTTGGTCGGGGGCGATTGGTCCAGCGTGACACGCAACTCGGCTTCATTGGCGTCCAGGCGCAGCACTTCGGCTGCCCCCATCAAACCGCCGATCCGTCCGACGCGCATGTTGTCACCGACTTCACAGCGGTGGACTTCCTGCATGTGCGTCAACCGGCGATCACGCAGGATCACCCGGTCGGCCGCAATGAAATCGGCTTCTTCGAGCAGCAGCAGGTTCACGGTTGGGTTGCTGGCGGCTGGTCGTTGTTGTCGTCAGCCGGTTGATCGTCCGGGTGCTCGCCGCGCTTGCTGACCAGGCTGCCAAACAGGATGCCGATCTCGAACAGCAGCCACATCGGAACTGCCAACAGCGTCTGCGAGAAGATGTCCGGCGGCGTCAGGATCATGYCGACCACGAAGCAGCCAATGACCACGTATGGGCGGATTTTCTTCAGGTATTTGACGTCGACCACGCCGATCCACACCAACAGCACCACGGCCACCGGGATTTCGAATGCCACGCCAAAGGCGAAGAACAGCGTCATGACGAAATCGAGGTAACTGGTGATGTCGGTCATCATTTCCACGCCGGCCGGGGTGGCGGCAGCGAAGAACTTGAAGATCAGCGGGAAGACCAGGTAATAGGCGAACGCCATGCCGGTGTAGAACAGCAGGATGCTGGACACCAGCAATGGCACGGCAATGCGCTTTTCATGCTTGTACAGGCCCGGTGCGATGAAGCCCCAGATCTGATGCAGGATCACCGGGATCGCCAGGAACAGCGAGACCATCATGGTCAGCTTCAGCGGCGTCAGGAACGGCGACGACACGTCGGTGGCAATCATCGTCGCGCCAGCAGGCAGGTACGCGCGCAGCGGCGTGGAGACGAAGGTGTAGATCTGCTGGGTGAAGGCAAACAACCCGGCGAAGATGATGAAAATCGCCGCTACGCAACGCAGCAGGCGGGTACGCAACTCGGTGAGGTGCGAAACCAGCGGCATGTGCTGGTCGTTTTCGGGGAGATCGCTCATGGGGCTCGCGGCGGCAGTGTGGGGTCATGAGGGGCCGGCGCTGTCGGCGCGACGGCATGAGCAACCGGTTCAACCGGCGTCGCTGGTGCAGCGGGCGCGGGTTGTGCGGTCGCTACAGCCGGTGCAGGCGCGGGTGTGGGTTCGAGGGCGGCGGCAGGGGCATGAATCGTCTGCTCTCCCACGTGCTCCACCGGCGTCGGCTCCTGCTGGGTCGGCGTGAAGATCTTCCGCGCCTCCTGTTCCAGCGACAGAATGTGCTCGTTGTGCAGTTGCCGACGAATTTCGTCGGCACCGATTTCACGCTCAACTTCCTGTTTGATTGCATTGAAACTGCGCTTCAAGCGCCCAACCCACAGGCCGGCGGTGCGCGCAGCACCCGGCAGGCGCTCAGGACCCAGCACGAGCAGGGCAACGAGGCCGACGAGCAGCAGTTCAGAGAAGCTGATACCAAACATTAGTCTGTGCTCACACGTCTTTGCGGATCGGCTCTTCGACTTTTTGCGCCTGCACATCGATGGTGTGCGGCTGGTTTACCGAGGCCTGTGGCTGCACCGGCGGTACTGGTTGAGACGGCGTGGCGGTCGGATCGGCCGGTTTTTCGTCGTCGTTCATGGCTTTCTTGAAGCCCTTGATCGACTCGCCAACGTCCGTGCCGAGGTTCTTCAGTTTCTTGGTGCCGAATACCAACACGACAACAACCAGGATGACGATCCAGTGTTTCCAGTCAAAAATGCCCATGTTGCAGCTCCTCTCTAATAGTTATTCAGGCGGACGGACGCGAGGCTTTCTCGACGTGTCCGGAGAGACCGAAACGACGGTCCAGTTCATCGAGTACAGCCTGTGGATGCTGCCCCAGTTGGGCGAGCATGACCATGCTGTGGAACCACAAATCGGCGGTCTCGTAGATCACATCGCTGCAGTCACCGCTGATGGCGGCATCCTTGGCGGCAATGATGGTCTCGACCGACTCTTCGCCGACTTTTTCCAGAATCTTGTTCAAGCCCTTGTGGTACAGGCTGGCGACATACGAGCTGTCGGCGGCGGCGCCTTTGCGCTCTTCCAGCACTTGGGCCAGACGGGTCAGAGTGTCACTCATGTGCGTGTCCTGCGGAATAGATGGCGTGCGGATCTTTCAGAACCGGGTCGACGGTTGTCCAGTCGCCGTTTTCGTATACGCGGTAGAAGCAGCTCTGGCGACCGGTGTGGCACGCGATGTCGCCGATCTGCTCGACCATCAGGATGATCACGTCGGCGTCACAGTCCAGACGCATCTCGTGCAGGGTTTGTACGTGGCCGGACTCTTCGCCCTTGCGCCACAGCTTGCCACGCGAGCGCGACCAGTAGATGGCGCGGTTCTCGGCAGCGGTCAGTTCCAGCGCTTCGCGGTTCATCCAGGCCATCATCAGGACGCGCCCGGTCTTGTGATCCTGGGCAATCGCGGGCACCAGGCCGTCGGCGTCCCACTTGATCTCGTCCAGCCAGTTTTTCATCTTCGACTCCGACAGCGGGCTCCACACTTCAATAGTCAAGCCCAGGCGTTGAAACAGTGTGCCAGTGCGTAACACAACTGGCTATCGGCGAACGACCAGATACAAACCGACGGCCATCATGATTCCCGCCGGCCAGTAGGCCAACTGGTTCAGTGGCCCGCCAGCGGCGAGTATCGCGCCACCGGCCAGATGGGCCGTACCGAGCAACCGCAGGAACCAGTCGTCGCGGCGTCGATGCCACGGTGGCGGCGGGTCGTACGCGTGGGGTTGAGACATGCGCTCCAGCAGGTCGCGGGCCATATTGGCCAGGTGCGGCAGCTGTTCAAACTGGCTCTGCACGTTGCCGAGCAAGGCTTTGGGGCTGACGCGCTCGCGCATCCAGCGCTCGAGGAACGGCTGCGCGGTGTTCCACAGATCGAGGTCCGGGTACAACTGGCGGCCCAGGCCTTCGATGTTCAACAGGGTCTTTTGCAGCAGAACGAGTTGCGGCTGCACTTCCATGTTGAAGCGTCGGGCGGTCTGGAACAGGCGCATCAACACCTGACCGAAGGAAATATCCTTTAACGGTTTTTCGAAAATCGGCTCGCACACCGTACGGATCGCYGCTTCGAATTCGTTGAGTTTGGTTTCCGCCGGCACCCAGCCCGAATCGATGTGCAACTGCGCCACGCGCCGGTAATCACGCTTGAAGAAGGCGAACAGGTTGCGCGCCAGGTAATCCTGGTCTTCCGGGGTCAGGCTGCCGACGATGCCGCAGTCGATCGCGATGTATTGCGGGCTCCACGGGTTCACGGTGCTGACGAAGATGTTGCCGGGGTGCATGTCGGCATGGAAGAAACTGTCGCGGAACACTTGCGTGAAGAAGATCTCCACACCGCGTTCGGCGAGCATTTTCATGTCGGTACGCTGGTCGGCCAGGGTCGTCAGGTCGGTGACCTGGATGCCGTAGATGCGCTCCATCACCAACACTTTCGGCCGGCACCAGTCCCAATAGACTTGCGGCACGTACAGCAGCGGCGAGCCTTCGAAGTTGCGCTTCAACTGGCTGGCGTTCGCCGCCTCGCGCAGCAGATCGAGTTCGTCGTAGATGGTTTTTTCGTAGTCCTGGACCACGTCCACCGGGTGCAGCAAACGCGCGTCGGCCGAGAGCTTTTCAGCGGCGCGGGCGAGAATGAACAGCCACGCCAGATCCTGGGCGATGACCGGTTTGAGGCCCGGGCGAATTACCTTGACCACCACTTCTTCGCCGGTTTTCAACTGCGCGGCATGCACCTGCGCCACCGAGGCGGAAGCCAGTGGCTCGACATCGAAGCGGCTGAACACTTCACTGATCTTTTTGCCGAGCTGTTCTTCGATCAGTTTGACCGACACTTGCGAGTCGAACGGCGGCACGCGGTCCTGCAGCTTCATCAGCTCATCGGCGATGTCTTCCGGCAGCAGGTCACGGCGGGTGGACAGAATCTGCCCGAACTTGATGAAAATCGGCCCGAGGTCCTGCAGCGCCAGGCGCAATCGCGCGCCGCGGCTCAAGTCCAGCGTCTTGCGCGGGAACCAGCGCCATGGCAACGCGTAACGCAGCGCCAGCAGGAACCAGGGCAGCGGCAGGGCGAACAGCAGGTCATCGAGACGGTAACGAATCACAACGCGCTGGATGCGCAACAAACGGCGGACGGCAAGCAGCTTCATGCGTTATCGCTTGGGTCGAGGGATCGGGAAAGGCGCTCGAAGCGCGCCTCGAGACGTTCCAGATCGAGTTTGATCTGGTCCAGTTCACTGAAACGGGCTTCGGCTTCGCGCTGACCGACGAGGGTTCGCGATTCTTCAGCCAGGTATTCGCCCAGGTTTTGCCCCAGGCTGATGAACCCTTGCTGATACCAGCGAGCGCGACTGCGCAGGTGACCACCGATCAGTTGCGTCGCCACCGGGCCGAGCCAGCGCGAGAGTTCATACTCCCAATCCAGCTCGAGGTCCTGAAGGATCGCCGCCAGTTCCAGCAGCACGCCGCTGTCTCCGTCGAGTTCGACTTCAGGGCCATGCAGGACCGAGGTCTTGTCCTTGCTCATCGCCAGTTTCAGCAGGCTTGAGGCCGGTGCACGCAAGGTGCAATCAACGCCGGTTTCCCAGTGGGAAGCGAGCATCAGGCCTTCGTCGCTGGGCAGGATGAACAGCTGCAATGCCGGGCTGCGGCAATCGATGGCTATCACCCGGCCGCTCAAATGCGCCAGCCGTGGCAGCGCCGTGCTGTCGAGACGCAGCACCCGGTTCAGGCCGAGTTCAACGCTGGCGAGCAGGCCGGCCAGCAACATCAGGGTTTGATGCCGCGGTGCAGGGCGACGATGCCTGCGGTCATGTTGTGGTAGGTCACGCGGTCGAAACCGGCCTCGACCATCATCGATTTCAGGGTTTCCTGATTCGGGTGCATGCGGATCGATTCGGCCAGGTAGCGATAGCTTTCCGAGTCGTTGGTGATCAGCTTGCCCATCAACGGCATGAAGGCGAACGAGTAAGCATCGTAGGCTTTGGACATCAGCGCGTTGGTCGGTTTGGAGAACTCCAGCACCAACAGGCGACCGCCAGGCTTGAGTACGCGCAGCATCGAACGCAGGGCGTCTTCTTTGTGCGTCACGTTGCGCAGGCCGAAGGCGATGGTCACGCAGTCGAAGTGATTGTCCGGGAACGGCAGTTTTTCAGCGTCGGCCTGAACGAATTCGACGTTGCCGGCGACACCGAGGTCCAGCAGGCGATCACGTCCGACCTTGAGCATCGATTCGTTGATGTCGGCCAGCACGACCTGGCCCGTCGGGCCAACGAGGTGCGAGAATTTTTTGGTCAGGTCGCCTGTGCCGCCGGCGATGTCCAACACGCGATTACCGGTGCGCACGCCCGAAAGCTCGATTGCGAAACGCTTCCACAAGCGGTGCATGCCGCCCGACAGGAGGTCGTTCATCAAGTCGTACTTGGCGGCTACCGAATGGAAAACCTCAGCGACTTTTTCCGCTTTTTGGCTTTCCGGAACGTTTTTGAAACCGAAGTGCGTGGTGGGTTCGGCATCGCTGCCTTTGCGCTGATCAGTCATATCGCTGTCACCAGAAGAGAATGCGGGACATTCTAATCCCCAAGGGATGCTTTGTCTTGGCAAGGCTGAAGGTAAGATGGATCACCCTCGGGACGTTTTGCCGCACCCGCGGTCAGGATTTACCGACCAAGCATTCATAAAGCAGGAGTCATTTGATGGCCCGTATTAGTGTTGAACGCGCCCACGGCCTGGGTAAGGAAGCGGCTCGCGAGAAGGCCGACAAGCTGGCGCAGAAATTGTCCGATCAATATGGCCTGGAGCCGCAGTGGTCGGGTGACACCTTGAACCTCAAGCGCTCCGGCGTGAAAGGCGCGGTGCATGTCAGCGAAGATTCGATCCGCGTCGATGTCGAGCTGGGCCTGATGATGTCGGCCATGAGCGGYATGATTAAATCGGAAATCGAGAAGGCGCTGGATAAAGCGTTGGTGTGACCTGCATCGATTTTTGAAGGCAGTCCCTGTAGGAGCCGAGCTTGCTCGCGATGGCGGTGTGTCAGTCCACATCCATTTTGAATGATGAGGGGCTATCGCGAGCAAGCTCGGCTCCTACAGGTCGAGGTGTGTGGCACCACTGGTTTATGTCAGTTGTTAGGGTGCCGTTTCTAATTTTTCTCCCTACTTTGTGCCTGAGCCCGACACTTATCCGGGCAGTTCCTCAAACCTTCTGCGCGTGAGGTGCACCATGGCCAAAGTTATTCTGAAGAAAAAAATCGACGCATCGACCACTGCTCTGGGCGACGTCAAATCCTATGCCCGCAAGATCTGGCTGGCAGGCCTGGGTGCCTACGCCAAGGTCGGCCAAGAGGGCAGCGATTACTTTCAAGAGTTGATCAAGGCTGGTCAAACTGTTGAAAAGAAAGGCAAAAAAGTAGTGGCTGAGAAACTTGAAGCCGCTAATGCCGAGATCGATGAAGCCAAGAGTGAAGTGAGCACTTTCAAAGGCAAGGTCGAAGTTCAACTCGACAAGGTCGAGAAGGCTTTTGACTCGCGTGTCGCAAGTGCCTTGAATCGTATCGGCATTCCGTCTAAACATGACGTTGAGACACTCTCTGCTAAGCTCGATGAGCTGACGGCATTGCTCGAAAACGTCGCGCGTAAATCTTAAGGAGAACGGGATGGCTGTTAAAAAGAACACCGAAAAAGAAGGCAGCTCGTGGATCGGGAAAGTCGAAGACTACTCCCGCAAAATCTGGCTGGCTGGTTTAGGCGTGTACTCGAAGATTGACACTGACGGCAGCAAGCTCTTCGATACATTGGTCAAAGACGGCGAGAAAGCCGAGAAGCTCACCAAGAGCGCTGTTGGCAAGAAAGTCGACGCCGCCAAGGATTCTGCTTCGTCGGCCAAGTCGCGCATCAGCGGCGTGAAAGATCGTGCGCTGGGCAAGTGGGATGAACTGGAAGGGGCTTTCGACAAGCGTCTGAACAGCGCCATTTCGCGCCTCGGTGTCCCGAGCCGCAACGAAGTCAAAGCACTGCACAGCAAGGTCGACACCCTGACCAAGCAAATCGAAAAACTCACCGGTGCCAAGGTTGCGCCTGTTGCGGCGAAAACCGCGGCGGCCAAACCGGCTGCTAAATCGGCTGCCAAGCCACTGGCCAAAGCTGCCGCTAAACCGGCTGCCAAACCAGCCGCGAAAGCAGCGGCCAAGCCAGCTGCCAAGACTGCCGCCGCCAAACCTGCAGCAGCCAAGCCAGCGGCCAAGCCGGTCGCCGCCAAAGCGGCCGCTAAGCCAGCGGCTAAACCGGCTGTCAAAACCGCAGCCGCCAAACCGGCAGCAAAACCTGCTGCAGCGAAGAAGCCGGCAGTGAAAAAACCGGCCGCACCGAAAGCCGTTGCAAAACCAGCCGTTGCGGCTGCCAAACCGGCAACCCCGACAGCACCGGTCAGCGCATCGAACTCCGCGACTGCGCCAACCCCAGCTGTTACCCCGACTGTCGCGCCAGCTCCATCGACGCCAACCAGTCAGTCCTGATAACCCGGGGCTCAAAAAAACGCCCGGCCTGCCAAGGTCGGGCGTTTTTGTTTGTGCACGGTTCAATGAGCGACGCAGCCCTTGGTAGGAGCCGAGCTTGCTCGCGATGGCGGTGTGTCAGCCCAATTTAATATCGACTGACACGACGCCATCGCGAGCAAGCTCGGCTCCTACAAGGTTAGTCGTGGACTTCGAGATATTGCAGGGCCATCTGCTCCGTCGCGACCTTGATCGGCGGCAGCAAGTGCGGCGCCACCAGCATCATGATCTGGTACACCACCAGCCGCACTTCACCTTCACCCTCCAGAATCCGTTGGTAATCCAGCGAGAACAGCAGCGTCATGGTGATCTGTTCCACCAACTGCCCTAACGCCTGGGTGTCACTGACCAACTGCCCTTGAGCCTTCAACCGCGCCAGCAATGAAGCCAGTGTGCGCTTCAGCGCATTGAGCAAATTGCGTATGCCCTTGGCCAGTTTCGGCAGGCGCCCGGCGAGATTCGACRGGTCCTGGAACAGAAACCGGTAGTGCGCCAGCCGTTCGACGATCAAGTGCAGGAACAGCCAGTAATCGTCTGGTCCCAGTTCCACATCGGCGGGTGGGTCGAGCAGCGGCGCCAGCTCGGTCTGGAAACGCTCGAACAACCCGAGAATCAGCGGTTCCTTGCCGTGAAAGTGGTAGTAGAGATTGCCGGGGCTGATGCCCATCTCGTTGGCAACTTCCATGGTGGAGACGTTCGGTTCGCCTTTGTGATTGAACAACTGCAAGGCACATTCGAGAATCCGGTCGCGGGTTTTCATCCAGTCTTCTTAATGGTCGAGTCAGGCCACGGCCGGCGTCGGCCGTGGTGGGTTGAACGTCAGCGCACACGCACGTAGGTACCGGGTGCTGCCTCCTGCGGGGGGTAGTTCTGATTGCCGAGGGGCATGTGAGTTTCTTTTTGTGCCCCGGAACGTTGCTGAATCCACTCCAGCCACTGCGACCACCAACTGCCGTCGACTTGCTTGGCGTCGTAGTACCAGGCCCGCGGATCGCTGCTCAGTTTTGCGCTCTCGACGTAGTTGGCTTTCGGATTGCTTGGCGGGTTGAGAATGCTCTGTACGTGACCGCTGTTGGACAAGACGAAGCGTCGTTCGCCACCCAGCAGCAGGGTCGAGCGATACACCGCATCCCACGGCGTGATGTGGTCGTTGATGCCCGCGACGCTGAAGCTGTCGACGGTGACTTTCTGCAAATCGATGGGGGTGCCGCACACTTCAAGGCCGCCCGGATGACTCAGCGGGTTGTGCTTGAAGAAGTCCAGCAGATCACCATGAAAGGCTGCCGGCAGCCGAGTGTTGTCGTTGTTCCAGTAGAGGATGTCGAACGCTGGCGGTTCTTTGCCGAGCAGGTAGTTATTGACGAAGTAGCTCCAGATCAAGTCATTGGGACGCATCCAGGCGAACACCTTCGCCATGTCGCGACCTTCCAGCACGCCTTTTTGATACGACTTTCGCTTGGCCGCCTCAAGGGTCTGTTCGTCGGCAAACAGCGTTGCCGGGGAGTCCATTTGACTGTCGAGCAAGCTCACCAGATAGGTCGCGCTGGACACTCGCCGCAGCTGTCGCTTGGCCTGCAAGTGACCTTGCAGCGCGGCGATGGTCAGCCCGCCGGCGCAGGCACCCATCAGGTTCACCTCGCGGGCGCCGGTGATCGCCCGGCAGACATTCATCGCTTCTTCCACGGCTTCAACGTACGTCGACAGCCCCCATTCGCGATGACGCACATCCGGATTGCGCCAACTGATCATGAAGGTTTGCAAGCCATTCTTCAGGGCGTACTGGACGAAACTGTTATGCGGGCTGAGGTCGAAAATGTAGTACTTGTTGATCTGCGGCGGCACCACCAGCAGTGGTTTGGAATACTGTTTTTCACTCATCGGCTTGTACTGGATCAGTTCCAGCAGCTCGTTGCGAAACACCACGGCGCCAGTCGTGGTGGCCACGGTTTTGCCCACTTCGAACGCTTGCTTGGTGACTTGCCGAGGCAGGCCGTCATTGTGCAAGAGGTCGTCGACCAGATGGCTGATACCACGCACCAGGCTGTTGCCGCCGGAATTGAAGATCTCCTTGATCGCCAATGGATTGAGCAACGTGTTGGTTGGCGACACCGCGTCATTGAGCAAGGCAAACGCAAAGTGCGCGCGGGCACGATCGTCAGGCGACATCGCGCTGTCGTCGATCCAGCTTTTCACCTGTTTCTGCCAGCTCAGGTAGGCCTGCAGGCTGCGTCGGTAAAAAGGGTTGAGGCTCCACGCAGGGTCGTTGAAACGACTGTCCTGCGGGTTGGTCGGGTGCAAGGTTTCACCCAGCAATACGCGACCTAGCTGGCCGCCCAGCTTCAAGGCGTGGCGGGCGCTGTGCACCGGGTTGCGCAAGCCATGGGCCGCGACACTGCGCAGGGTCGAAATCAGATCCCGGCCGCGCAGGCCGGTAATCGCACTCTGTGCGTTGATGAACGCGGCGGGAGTGGGCAAAGCGTCTCTCGCTGGTTTTTCGCGCATGTCTCAACACTCCTTCGTCTTCAAGCCAAAAACAAACAAACAGAACCAGATCACCATAGTCGCTGTTGTGGGTTGTTGCGCGGCGTGGCGTCCTGCCTGCCTGTTTGGGTAAACAAATTCCCGAATTAACCGCTCAATGGCGACGGATGTGGGTGCATGACGGCGCGCTGACGTTCCTCTTCGAGGAATTTCATGATGATCGGTGCCACCGCCTCGGCGCGGGTAATCAGGAACAAATGCCCGTCATCGATGATGTGCAACTGGGCGTTGGGAATACGCCAGGCGAGCATGCGCATGTTGATCAACGGGATCAGTGGGTCGTCGTCGCCGGCCAATACCAGGGTCGGCTGGTTGATCTTGTGCAGCCAGTGAATGCTGGTCCAGCCAAGACCGGCAAACAGCTGCCAGTAATACCCGAGCTTGCCTGCCGAACGGACTTTCGCCGCGTGGCTGGCCGCCAGGGTGGGATCGCGACGGAACGAGCCGCCATAGATCATCGGAGCAATGCGGATGACATGAGACGGCTGGATGTAGCGCCGTGGGCTGGCCATCATCCACAGTACTTTCGGTTTGCCCGGCACCATCACCGCGCCGGCCGCCGTGGCCGCCAACACGAGTTTCTTGCAGCGCTCGGGGTAGTCATACGCGAACTGCTGGGCGAGGGCGCCACCCCAGGACACACCGATGACGTTGACTTGTCCGTAGTCAAGATAGTCGAGCATCCGTGCCGTGAGTTTCGCCAGGCCCGGGAAACGATAAGGCCGGTTCGGCGTGGATGAACCGCCGACACCGGGTACGTCGAAAGCAATGACTTCCAGGTCCGGGTCCAGTGCCGCGACGAACGGAAACACCAGCTCCAGGTTGGCGCCGATGCCGTTGAAAATCAGCAAGGGCGTCAAGTGAGGCTTGCCGGGGCGTACTGCCGTGCGGAGGGTCTGGCCATCCAGGTCGACGGTACGAAAGATGAACGGTTGCGGCATGCTTCAAGCCCTGTGGGTTAATTCATCCCCGATCCTCTGTAGGCGTTGAGCTTGCTCACGATAGCGGTGGGGCAGGCTCAGCAATATTGACTGTGCTGCCGCCTTCGCGAGCAAGCTCGGCTCCTACAGGGGCGCGAGGTGTGTCAGTTACCGCTCATGCACATAAGTGCCCGGTGCCGCTTCCGCCGCGACATAGGTTTTGTTGCCCAGAATCGTCGGGGATTTTTTCAGCTTGCCCGAACGTTCGGCTTGCCATGCCTGCCAGTGCAGCCACCAGGAATCGGTGTGTTTGGTGGAGTTTTCTTGCCAGTCTTCGGCCTTGACCGGCATTTCGGTGCTGGTCATGTAGCGCGATTTCGGGTTGCCCGGCGGGTTCAGAATGCTCTGGATATGCCCGCTGCTCGACAGCACGAACTCGACCTTGCCACCGAACAGTTGCGCTGACTTGTAGCAGGACTTCCACGGGGTGATGTGGTCGCTGGTGCCAGCCAGGCAATAGATGTCGGCGGTGACTTGCTTGAGGTCAATCGGCGTACCGCACACTTCCAGTGCATTGGAGCGGATCAGTGGATTACTTTTGAACATCTCGATCAGGTCGCCGTGGAACGCGGCCGGCAATCGTGTGGTGTCGTTGTTCCAGAACAGGATGTCGAACACCGGCGGCTCGTTGCCCAGCAGGTAGTTGTTGACCCAGTAGTTCCAGATCAAATCGTTGGGGCGCATCCAGGCGAAGACTTTCGCCATGTCGCGGCCTTCCAGAACCCCGGCCTGATAGGACTGGCGCTTGGCGGATTCCAGGGTTTGCTCGTCGACGAACAGGGCGACGTCGCTGTCCAGGGTGGTGTCCAGCACGCTGACCAGCAGCGTCAGGGCGTTGACCTTTTTCTCGCCGATTGCCGCGTAATGGCCCAGCAACGCGGTGCAGGTGATGCCTCCGGAGCAGGCGCCGAGCATGTTGATGTCTTTACTGCCGGTGATAGCGCTGACTACGTCGACCGCTTCCTTGAGCGCCTCGATGTAGGTCGACAGACCCCACTCGCGCTGTTCCTTGGTCGGGTTGCGCCAACTGACGATAAAGGTCTGCACATTGCTGCGCAGGCAGTAGCGCGCCAGGCTCTTCTCCGGGCTCAAGTCGAACACGTAGAACTTGTTGATCTGGGGTGGCACCACCAGCAATGGGCGTTCGTGCACCTGCTCGGTGGTGGGCTTGTACTGGATCAGTTCCAGCACGTCATTGCGGAACACCACCGCGCCTTCGGTCACGCCTAGGGTCTTGCCGACTTCGAATGCGCCCATGTTGACCTGGCTCGGCATGCCGCCGTTGTTCACCATGTCCTTGGCCAGGTGCGAGAGGCCGTCGAGCAGGCTCTTGCCACCGGTTTCGAAGAAGCGTTTGACCGCCGCCGGGTTGGCCGCCGTATTGGTCGGGGCCATGGCTTCGGTCATGAGGTTGATCACGAAATGCCCGCGAGCGACATCTTTGGGTGGCAGATTACTGTCATCGATCCAGTCGTGGAGCTCCTTGCGCCACGCCAGGTAAGTTTGCAAATAACGTTTGTAGAGCGGGTTTTGGCTCCAGGCCGGATCGGCAAAACGACGGTCATCGGTGGACGGTTGAAGTTCGGATTTGCCGAACAACACGTTCTTCAGTTCAAGGCCGAAATGGGCGACATGCCTGGCACTGTGAATCGGTTGTTTGATGGCCTGCCTGAGCACCATGCGAGCAGAAGCCAATAGATCTTTTCCACGCAGCCCAATGACAGGATTCAGCCCCAAGGTGTTTTCCGAGGCTTGAGTCTTCAAGTCATCGTTATTTTTGTTACTCATCTACGACGCTCCATTGTCCTGAGACGAGTACCTGATACCAGCGGTGTAGTCACACAGCCAATGCCAGGTACTACTGCTCGGGTGACCGTTAATACTGCATCGCTGCTTTTTAGTTCAGAGAGCACTGCAGGGAACTTGCCAGCTCCATTGGTTACCCGAGTTTAATTTTTTTCGCAAGCAGGCCAATCATTGACCCAGAAGCGGAGCATTCAAACAGATGAAATTAGAAAATGCCCTCTAAAGAGCAAGAGGCCTGACTTAGAGCATCAGCTTGACGACGGATTCATTCGGGTCGCGGGTTTTTCCGGCCGCTTTGAGCTCGGCAAGATAATCCGCCCAAAGTGCGTCATAACGTCGCGCCAATTCATAGAGGTATTCCCAGGTGAACAGGCCGCTGTCGTGGCCGTCATCGAAGGTCAATTTCAGTGCGTACTGACCGGCCGGTTCTACCTTGCTCAGGCCTACGTTGATCTTGCCAAATTGCAGGACAGGTTTGCCGTGGCCCTGGACCTCGGCGGAGGGAGAGTGCACGCGAAGAAATTCGGCGGGCAGGGTGTATTCCTCGCCCGACGCGTATTTCAGCGACAGGGTTTTCGAGGCTTTGTGCAGTTTGATGTCGGTGGGGATCATGACCGGGTATCCGTCTGTAGGCGTGTGGTCAGCCCCCTGTAGGAGCACGGCTTGCCGGCGATGGCGATTTCAAGTGCGCCATCGCCAGCAAGCTGTGCTCCTACAGGAGGTCACATGGCTTACAGGATATAACGGGACAGGTCTTCGTTCTGCGCCAATTCACCCAGGTGGCTGTTGACGTAGTCGGCGTCGATCAGGATCACCTTGTCGTCATGGGCACTGGCCAGATCACCGGCGCTGAACGACACCTCTTCAAGCAGTCGCTCAAGCAAGGTGTGCAGGCGACGGGCACCGATGTTCTCGGTCTTCTCGTTAACCTGCCAGGCGATCTCGGCAATGCGCTTGATGCCGCTCGGCTGGAACTCGATGCCCAGGCCTTCAGTCTTCAGCAGCGCACAATATTGCTCGGTGAGCGAGGCATGCGGCTCGCTGAGAATGCGCTCGAAGTCTTCAGGCGTCAGCGCCTTGAGCTCGACACGAATCGGCAGGCGGCCTTGCAGCTCTGGCACCAGGTCGCTCGGCTTGCTCAGGTGGAACGCACCGGAGGCAATGAACAGGATGTGGTCGGTCTTGACCATGCCCAGCTTGGTATTGACGGTGCAGCCTTCGATCAGCGGCAGCAAATCGCGCTGTACGCCTTCGCGGGACACATCGACACCGCCGGAATTGCCGCGCTTGGCCACCTTGTCGATTTCGTCGATGAACACGATGCCGTGCTGCTCGACCGCTTCCAGTGCCTTGGCTTTCAGCTCTTCATCGTTGACCAGGCGGCTGGCTTCTTCGTCGCGCACCAGTTTCAGCGCTTCCTTGACCTTGAGCTTGCGGCTCTTGCGTTTGCCCTTGCCCATGTTGGCGAACAGGCTTTGCAGCTGGTTGGTCATTTCTTCCATGCCAGGTGGCGCGGAGATGTCGACGCCGGACACTTCGGCGACTTCGATTTCAATTTCCTTGTCGTCCAACTGACCTTCACGCAGACGCTTGCGGAACAGCTGGCGGGTGTTGGAATCGGCCGAGGGTGCTTCGTCGTTGTTGAAACCCATGCGTGCCGGTGGCAGCAGGGCGTCGAGAATGCGCTCTTCGGCAGCGTCTTCGGCGCGGTGGCGCACCTTGGTCATTTCCTGTTCGCGCAGCAGTTTGATGGCTGCGTCAGCCAGGTCACGAATGATCGATTCCACATCGCGGCCGACATAGCCGACTTCGGTGAACTTGGTCGCTTCAACTTTGATGAAGGGCGCGTTGGCGAGTTTGGCCAGGCGACGAGCGATCTCGGTTTTGCCGACACCGGTCGGGCCGATCATCAGGATGTTCTTGGGGGTGACTTCAACGCGCAGCTCTTCAGGCAGCTGCATCCGGCGCCAGCGGTTGCGCAGCGCAATGGCGACGGCGCGCTTGGCATCGTCCTGGCCGATGATATGGCGATTGAGTTCGTGGACGATTTCACGGGGAGTCATGGACATAGTATTTAGCGGACCTCAAGCAAGAATGAGCCGTGGCACGATGGCCAACACGGGCTTACTCGGCGCAGTCCTGCTCCTCAATGGTCTGGGTGTGATTGGTGAATACGCAGATATCGGCAGCGATGCCGAGGGCGGTTTCGACGATTTCCCGGGCCGACAGATCGGTCTTCTTGAGCAGTGCGCTGGCCGCGGCCTGGGCGTAGCCGCCGCCGGAACCCATGGCGATCAAGCCTTCTTCGGGTTCTACGACATCGCCATTGCCGGTAATGATCAGGGAGGCGTCTTTGTTGGCAACGGCGAGCATGGCTTCGAGACGGCTCAGGGAGCGGTCGGTGCGCCATTCTTTGGCGAGCTCGACGGCTGCGCGAACCAGGTGACCTTGATGTTTCTCAAGCTGGCCTTCGAAACGTTCGAAGAGGGTGAAGGCGTCAGCGGTGGCACCGGCGAAACCGGCGATGACCTGGCCGTGGTACAGGCGGCGAACTTTCTTCGCGTTGCCTTTCATCACGGTATTGCCGAGAGAAACCTGGCCGTCGCCGCCCATGACGACTTTGCCGTGGCGGCGAACTGAAACGATGGTGGTCAAGGGAAGAGTCTCCACGCAGCGGGGCGAAAATGCCTTATGCCAACTCATATGGGGGTGGTGGCGCATTTTTCAACTGCGGGGCGGGAGAGGGGACGAGTGGTTTGAGTCAGATGGGATGTGTGGTGTTTATCAGAACGCTTTCGCGGGCAAGCCCGCTCCCACAGGGATAGCGCATATCCTGTGGGAGCGGCGGTGCGACGATTCGACTTGCCCGCGATGAACGATGACGCACAGATCCTGCCGGGAAATCAGCGGCTTTGGCGTTGTTGTAACAACAGGTTGCTAAAGCCTGCGCCGGCCAGTTGTTTCTGCGCGGTGGTCAGTTGTTCGCGGTTGCTGAACGGCCCGACCAGAACGCGATACCAGGTCTCATCCTTCACCGTGCCGGACTCAACCGCCACGGCCTGGCCCAGCAGAATGATCTGCGCACGAACCTTGTCCGCATCAGCCTCTTTGCGGAACGAGCCCGCCTGCAGGAAGAACTTGGTCACCGGCGCGGCTTTGGTGACGGGCGGCGGTGGCGGTGGTGTTATCCCGGCCAGGGCAGCCTGCGCGCGTGCCGTGTCGATCTTCGCCGCTTCCGCCGGTGTCACCGGTGTGGTCGGAATGGCTGGCACCTGTGGCGTCGGCAGGGTTTTTTCCGGCACGGCATCCGGCGGTACGATCACTTCCGATTCCGGCAGCAAGGTGTAGAAGTCGTATTTCGGCTTCACCGGTTGCGTCGGGCTCGGCGGGGTCTTGTTGGCCTCGGCGATCTTGGTGGCTTTCTGTTGCTGCTCCACCTTCTCGCGCTTGACCGTGTCGCTGCCCTTGCCCGGTTCCAGTTTCATCAGGAAAACGATGAACGCGCCGACCGTCAGGCCGATGGCCATCCACAACCAACCCGGGATCGGTTGCTTTGCTGGAGCTTGGTATCGGCTGGCGCCACGCTTGGGTGCAGGTTTTTTCTTGGCAGCCAACTTACATACGCTCCAGAGTTTCCAGACCCAAGAGTTCCAGGCCTTGCTTGAGTGTGCGACCGGTCAGTGCGGCGAGGCGCAGACGGCTTTGCATTTGCGCCGGGGTGTCGGCGCTCAGGATCGGGCAGTTCTCGTAGAAACTGGAGAACAGGCCGGCCACATCGTACAGGTAGGTGCACAGGATGTGCGGCGTCCCTTTGTCGGAAACGTTGTTCAGTACTTCGCCGAACTGCGCCAGTTTGGCGGCCAGTTCGTGTTCGTGCGCGGCTTCCAGCACGATCTGGCCTTCGACTTCGGTGAAGTCCTTGCCCAGCTTGCGGAACACGCCGGCAACGCGGGTGTAGGCGTACAGCAAGTAAGGCGCGGTGTTGCCTTCGAAGTTCAGCATCAGCTCGAAGTTGAAGCTGTAGTCGCTGGTGCGGTGCTTGGACAGGTCGGCGTATTTGACCGCTGCAATGCCCACCACTTTGGCGATATTGCGCAGTTCCTCTTCAGCCAGGTCAGGATTCTTTTCCTTCACCAGCGTATAGGCGCGCTCTTGCGCTTCGACCAGCAGATCGATCAGCTTCACGGTGCCGCCGTCGCGGGTCTTGAACGGCCGGCCGTCCGGGCCGTTCATGGTGCCGAAGCCCATGTGTTCCATTTCCATCGGGTGCGTCACGAAGCCGGCCTTGCGCGCCACGGCGAACACTTGCTGGAAGTGCAGGGCCTGGCGCTGGTCGACGAAGTACAGTGCGCGATCAGCCTTGAGCTTACCGCTGCGGTAACGCACGGCCGCCAGGTCGGTGGTGGCGTAGAGGTAGCCGCCGTCCGCTTTCACGATGATGACTGGCAGCGGATCGCCGTCGGCGTTCTTGAACTCGTCGAGGAACACGCACTGGGCGCCGTTGCTTTCGACCAGCATGCCGGCGGCCTTGAGGTCGTTGACCACGTTGATCAGGTCGTCGTTGTAGGCACTTTCGCCCATGACGTCGGCCATGGTCAGTTTGACGTTCAGCAGTTCGTAGATTTTCTGGCAGTGCGACAGGGAAATGTCTTTGAACTTGGTCCACAGCGCCAGGCAGTCCGGGTCGCCGGCCTGCAGCTTGACCACCAGGCCTCGGGCGCGATCAGCAAACTCTTCGGATTCGTCGAAGCGCTGCTTGGCGGCACGGTAGAAGTTTTCCAGGTCCGACAGCTCGTCGCTGGTGATCGGGTTTTCCTGGAGGTACGCCATCAACATGCCGAACTGAGTGCCCCAGTCGCCCACGTGGTTCTGACGGATCACTTCGTCGCCGAGGAATTCCAGGACTCGCGCGACACCGTCACCGATGATGGTCGAGCGCAAATGGCCGACGTGCATTTCCTTGGCGAGGTTCGGTGCCGACAAGTCGATGACCGTGCGCTGTGCCGGGCCGGCCTTGCGCACGCCAATCTGACTGTCGGCCAGCGCGGCATCCAGGCGCGAGGCCAGGGCCTGGGTGTTCTGGAAGAAGTTCAGGAAGCCCGGGCCGGCGATTTCGGTTTTGGTGATGTTTTCATCAGCCGGCAGCGCGGCGATGATTTTCTCGGCCAGGTCGCGCGGCTTCATGCCGGCCAGTTTGGCCAGCATCATGGCGATGTTGCTGGCGAAGTCGCCGTTCTTCTTGTCGCGGGAGTTTTCCACCTGGATCGCCGGCGACAGGCCTTCAGGCAACACACCTTCGTTGACGAGTTGGGTGATGGCTTGTTGGATCAGCTGGCGAATGGTGTCTTTCATGGTCTTCTCTTTCGACCGCAAGCGCGGCGGCGCTTCGATGCGCTGGTGGAAAAACTGGGCATTATCCGTTGCGAAGGCGGGCTTGCCAACCTTAGCAGGCAGGATGTGGATATGTGGTGACAAATGTCTTCGTTTGTAGGAGCAAGGCTTGCCTGCGATGGCGCCCTTGAGATCGCTATCGCGGGCAAGCCTTGCTCCTACACATTCAACGACGATCTTCAGGTCAATACAAATCGACAGGATCGACATCCAGCGACCAGCGCACCGCCCGTCCGCTCGGCATCTGCTCCAGCACCAGCAACCAACTGGCCAGCAACCGATGCAGCGGCGCCCGCGCCGTGGCCTGCAATAATAGCTGTGCACGATAACGTCCGGCGCGGCGTTCCATCGGCGCAGGCACCGGCCCCAGCAGTTCGATTCCGCCAAGATTCTGTTCGTCCACCAAACGTTCGGCCTCGCTGCATGCTTCATCCAGGAAACTTTCGGCCTGCCCCGGCTTGTGCGCTTCGGCCCGCAGCAGCGCCAGGTGTGCGAAGGGCGGCAGGCCCGCCGAGCGACGTTCGCTCAAGGCCTGTTCGGCGAATGCGAAATAGCCCTGCTCCGTCAACTGCACCAGCAGCGGGTGGTCTGCCAGGTGCGTCTGGATGATGACTTTGCCCGGCTCTTCCGCCCGCCCGGCCCGCCCGGCCACTTGAACAATCAACTGCGCCATGCGTTCGCTGGCGCGGAAGTCACCGGAGTACAACCCGCCGTCGGCGTCGAGAATCGACACCAGCGTCACCCGTGGAAAGTGATGCCCTTTGGCAAGCATTTGCGTGCCGACCAAAATGCACGGCTGGCCCTTTTGGATGGTGGCAAATAGCTGATTCATCGCGTCTTTGCGCGACGTGCTGTCGCGGTCGACCCTCAGCACCGGGTAGTCCGGGAACAGAATCGCCAGGCGTTCCTCGGCGCGCTCGGTGCCAGCACCCACGGGGCGCAAATCGACTTTGCTGCATTTCGGGCAGCGCCGGGGCACGCGTTCGACGTAGCCGCAATGGTGGCAGCGCAACTCACCGGAGCGCTGGTGCACGGTCATCMGCGCATCGCAGCGCTGGCATTCAGACATCCAGCCGCAGTCGTGACACAACAAAGTCGGCGCAAAGCCACGACGGTTGAGGAACACCAATACTTGCTGGCCGGCTGCCAGTGTCTGACCGATGGCTTGCTGCATCGGCCCGGAAATGCCGCTATCCAGCGGGCGACTTTTTACATCCAGGCGCAGGAAACGCGGCTGCTTGGCACCACCCGCCCGCTCGTTCAGGCGTAGGAGGCCGTAACGGCCGGTGTAGGCGTTGTGCAGGCTTTCCAGTGAAGGTGTGGCGGATCCAAGGACAATAGGGATGTTTTCCTGCCGGGCGCGGACCAACGCCAGGTCACGGGCGTGATAACGCAAGCCTTCCTGCTGTTTATAGGAGCCGTCGTGCTCTTCGTCGATGATGATCAGGCCGGGGTTTTTCATCGGCGTGAACAGCGCCGAGCGCGTGCCGATAATAATGTCGGCGTCACCGTCCCGAGCGGCGAGCCAGGCTTCGAGCCGCTCGCGATCATTGACCGCCGAGTGAATCAACGCGATGCGTGCATTGAAGCGCTGCTCGAAGCGCGCCAGGGTCTGCGGGCCGAGGTTGATCTCCGGGATCAGCACCAGCGCTTGTTTACCGGCTTCGAGGGTTTCGCGGATCAGCTGCAAATAGACTTCGGTCTTGCCGCTGCCCGTGACACCGGCGAGCAGAAAGGCGTGATAACTGTCGAAGCCGGCGCGAATGGCTTCATAGGCTGCGCGCTGTTCCGGGTTGAGCGGCAATTCCGGTTGCGCCAGCCAGTGTTCGTGGCGTGCGCCGGGGGCGTGCTTGCGAATCTCCACTTGCACCAGATCCTTGGCCAGCAGCAAGTCCAGACTGTCTTTGCTCAACATCAGTTTGCTCAACAACTGATGGGCGACGCCGTGGGGATGCTGGGCCAGTGTCGCCAAGGCTTCGCGTTGGCGCGGGGCGCGGGCGATGCGAGGGTCATCGAGGCTGGCGCCGGTCGCCGCGGACCAGAAGCGTTCCTGGCGCGCCTCGGCCAATTCACCCTGACGCAACAATACCGGCAACGCCCAGCTCAAGGTGTCGCCGAGGCTGTGCTGGTAATACTGGGACGTCCATAAACACAGTTTGAACAGCGCCGCCGGTAGCGGTGGCGTGGCGTCCAGCAAGGCCAGGGCCGGTTTGAGTTTTTCCACCGGCACTTCGCTGGTGTCGGTAACTTCCACCAGTATCCCGATCATTTCCCGACGACCGAACGGCACCCGCAAGCGCATGCCCGGTTGCAGCTGGGCGCGCAGGACCCCGGCCGGGGCGCGGTAATCGAACAGACGGCGCAGGGGCGAAGGCAGGGCGAGGCGCAAAATGGCATCGGGCACGCGGGGGGATCTCGATCAACTAACAAAAAAGGGCTTGGTACATACATCTGTAGGGGTCGCGTAATGGGTCGGGAGCCTAGCAGACGGTCGGTAGAAGCGACAGCTTGCGCGATTGCAAAGGTCTGGTAGAATCCGCGGCCTAATTACGTGCGGTATTCAACAATAGTGTTGAGTGGCGGCACGCTAGCCTGAGGAATCATCATGAAAGCCGATATCCATCCAACATACGAAATCACCGCAGTTACCTGCAGCTGTGGCAACAAGTTCGAAACTCGTTCGAACCTGGCCAAGCCTCTGGCGATCGACGTATGCAACGAGTGCCACCCGTTCTACACCGGTAAGCAGAAGACTCTGGATACTGGCGGTCGTGTACAGCGCTTCGCAGACCGTTTCGGCGCTTTCGGCAAGAAAGCTCCAGCTGCTGCAGAGTAAGGTTGAAGGGCCCGATGGGCTTTTCCTTGCTGTTGAAAAAGGCGTCCCTCGCGGGCGCCTTTTTTGTGTCCGCGATTTGGCTGTCAGGCGCCCAGGCGTTCTGCCCGGCGCCGATCGAGCTGGAGTCGGTCACCGTACAGCGGGTCGTGGATGGCGACACCTTGCGCCTGAGCGATGGCCGCAGTGTGCGCATGATTGGTTTGAATACGCCTGAGCTGGGCAAACAGGGCCGCTCCGACGAGCCGTTTGCCGTGGTTGCGCGCAAACGCCTTGAAGCGCTGGTGGCTGCCAGCGATGGACGCGTCGGTTTGCTGCCGGGTAAAGAAAGCAAGGACCATTACGGTCGCACGCTGGCCCATGTCTATGGCGCCGACGGTGCCAATCTCGAAGCACAGATGCTCGCCGAAGGCCTCGGTTTTCAAGTGGCGGTGGCACCCAATGTTGATTTGGTCAGCTGTCAGCAAGCTGCTGAACGCAGTGCACGTCAGGCCGGGCTTGGTATATGGCGGCAATCCCCTGTACTGAAAGCGGAGCAGATCGAGGCTTCCGGGTTCGCCGTGCTCAGCGGTCGTGTGAGCAAGGTTCAGCGCAATCGCGGCGGGGTTTGGATCGAGTTGCAGGATTCGGTTGTATTGCGCGTTGCACCCAATATGCTCAACAGGTTCGATGTCGCGGCGCTGGAAACGCTTCAAGGCGCGCAAATTGAGGCGCGTGGCTGGGTCCAGGACCGCTCGCGTCGCGGTGGATTGAAACCCGGGCAAGCACGCTGGCTTCTGCCGCTGACGGATCCTTCGATGCTGCAAGTGACGCCACAATAAAAATTGTAGACATTTTTTCTAGCGATTGTGAACAGTCTACCCCTTGTGTTCCGTGGCTCTTGGCCCAAAGTCTTAGGGCAGGGCGCTTGACAGGGGTGACCGGTCAGTCTTGTGGGGATTTTGCGAGGCGCGTATCCTCGCTGACCAGTCTGTCCAACAGTAAAAGCGGAATGCCAAAATGTCTGATCTGAAAACTGCCGCTCTCGAATATCATGCCCATCCTCGTCCAGGTAAGCTGAGTGTCGAGCTCACCAAGGCCACCGCTACCGCCCGCGACCTGTCGCTGGCCTACAGCCCCGGCGTAGCCGAACCAGTACGCGAAATCGCCCGCGATCCTGAACTGGCCTACAAATACACCGGTAAGGGCAACCTGGTTGCAGTCATTTCCGATGGCACCGCCATTCTTGGCCTGGGTAACCTCGGCCCATTGGCTTCCAAGCCAGTAATGGAAGGTAAAGGCGTGCTGTTCAAGCGCTTCGCCGGCATCGACGTTTTCGACATCGAAGTCGATTCCGAAAGCCCGCAAGCCTTCATCGACACCGTCAAGCGTATCTCCATCACCTTCGGTGGCATCAACCTGGAAGACATCAAGGCACCAGAGTGCTTTGAGATCGAGCGCGCTCTGATCGAGCAGTGCGACATTCCGGTGTTCCACGATGACCAGCACGGCACTGCGATCGTTACCGCAGCCGGCATGATCAACGCCCTGGAAATCGCTGGCAAAACCCTCGCTGACGCCAAGATCGTCTGCCTGGGCGCCGGTGCTGCCGCCATCTCCTGCATGAAATTGCTGGTGAGCATGGGTGCCAACATCGAAAACATCTTCATGGTTGACCGTACCGGCGTGATCCACTCCGGCCGTGACGACCTGAACCAGTACAAGGCTGTCTTCGCTCACGCGACTGACAAGCGCACCCTGGCTGACGCGCTGACCGGTGCTGACGTGTTCGTAGGCCTGTCCGGCCCGAACCTGTTGAGCGCTGAAGGCCTGAAGTCCATGGCGGCCAACCCGATCGTGTTCGCGTGCTCCAACCCGGATCCGGAAATCTCCCCGGAACTGGCCCATGCCACCCGTGACGACGTGATCATGGCGACCGGCCGTTCGGACTACCCGAACCAGGTCAACAACGTACTGGGCTTCCCGTTCATCTTCCGTGGTGCCCTGGACGTTCGCGCCAAGCGCATCAACGAAGAAATGAAAGTGGCTGCCGCCAACGCCCTGCGCGAACTGGCCAAACTGCCAGTGCCTCAGGAAGTGTGCGACGCCTACGGCGGCATCAAGCTGGAATTCGGTCGTGAGTACATCATTCCGAAACCAATGGATGCCCGTCTGATCACCCTGATCTCCGATGCCGTGGCCAAGGCTGCGATCGAGACCGGCGTAGCGACCCTGCCGTATCCGAAGAACTACCCGCTCAAAAGCGTGGATGACGTGTTCAACGGCTAAGCCGTTGTAGCGCTTCAACCGAAAGCCCTGGCTCGTGAGAGTCGGGGCTTTTTTTTGCCTGTAGGTGATCGTGGTGATCGTTCCCACGCTCCGCGTGGGAATGCCTCTACGGACGTTCTGCGTTCGGCTCTGGATGGGACGCGGAGCGTCCTGGGCGGCATTCCCACGCAGAGCATGGGAACGATCAGTGCAACAAAAAGCCCCGCGCTTCTCACGAAGGCGGGGCTTTCTGTTGGCGCTGCGATCAGAACAAATCGATCGGCGCCGCTTCGTCCGCTGGCAGTGGGCTGCCCGGCGCATTGCCGTTACCCAGTTCATTCATCGACGGAGGTGTGTCCTCGGCCTTGAACAGTTCGAAGTAAGCGCCTGGCGTGCCTGGCGTCGCCGCACGACCGCTGATCGGGTCAACCCGCAGGCTCAGGATGCCTTCGGGCTCTGGCTGCGTATGCGGCGGCTTGTCTTTGAGGGCGGCGGCCATGTAGTTCATCCAGATCGGCAGCGCGACAGTGCCCCCGAATTCCTTGCGGCCCAGGCTTTCAGGCTGGTCGAAACCGGTCCAGACCGTGGTCACGTAGTCCGCGTTATAGCCGGAGAACCACGCGTCCTTGGATTCGTTGGTCGTGCCGGTCTTGCCCGCAATATCGCTACGGCCCAGGGCCAGCGCGCGACGGCCGGTCCCGAGTTTGATCACGTCCTCCAGCATGCTGTTGAGGATGAAAGTCGTGCGGCCATCGACGATGCGTTCGGCTACGGCTGGCGCTTGCGGCGCAGTGCCTGGCGCGGCTGGAACCTCACCCGGGGTGGCGTTGACCGTGAAGGTTTGCGCGGCAGGTGCGGCAATACCGTCGGTGGCCGTATCGCCTTTTGGAACGCTCGCCGGGTTGGCGACGAACAGCGTGTCACCGTTGCGGCTTTCGATCTTGTCGATGATGTACGGGGTGATCTTGTAGCCGCCGTTGGCGAACGTGCTCCAGCCGGTGGCGATCTCCATTGGCGTCAGGGTCGCGGTGCCCAGTGCCAGCGACAAGTTGGGCGGCAGGTCCTGCTTGTTGAAGCCAAAGCGGGTGATGTAGTCGATGGTCTTGCCAACGCCCATCGCTTGCAACAGGCGGATCGACACCAGGTTGCGCGACTTGTAGAGCGCCTCGCGCAGTCGGATCGGGCCGAGGAAGGTGTTGGTGTCGTTCTTCGGACGCCAGACCTTGTCCAGGTATTCGTCGACAAACACGATCGGTGCGTCGTTCACCAGGCTGGACGCGGTGTAGCCGCTATCCAGCGCGGCACTGTAGACGAAGGGCTTGAAGCTCGACCCCGGCTGACGCTTGGCCTGCAAGGCGCGGTTGTAGTTGCTCTGTTCGAAGGCGAAACCGCCGACCAGCGAGCGAATGGCGCCATTCTGCGGGTCCAGTGAAACCAGCGCGCCTTGTGCTTGCGGGATTTGGCTGAATTTCAGCGAGTTGTCCGGTTGACGCTGCACGCGAATCAAGTCACCTACCTGAGCCACGTCCGAAGGCTGTTTCGGGTTGGCGCCCATGCTGTTGGTGTTCAGGAATGGGCGCGCCCATTTCATGCTGTCCCAACTGATGTGCCCGTCACCGGTGCGGGTCATCACCTGCAGGCCGTTTTTATCGACCTGAGTGACGATGGCGGGCTCAAGGCCGCTGATGGTGCGTTGTTTGGTCAGCTCGGCGGCCCAGGCTTCGCGCGTCTTGCCCGGCAGGCGTGACTCAGGGCCGCGATAACCGTGGCGCTGGTCATACGTCATCAAGCCTTCGTGGACCGCTGTGTTAGCCATTTCCTGCAGGTTGCTCGGCACGGTCGTGGTAACGCGGAAACCTTCGGTGTAAGCATCGGCGCCATAGCGACCGACCATTTCGGCCCGGGCCATTTCGGCGATGTACGGCGCGTTCACTTCCGGCGTTGGCACGTGATAGCTGGCATTCAGCGGCTCGTTGATCGCCGTGGTGTAGTCCGCTTCGGTGATTTTCCCGAGTTTGTACATACGCCCCAGGATCCAGTCGCGGCGCTCTTTGCTGCGGGCCGGATTGGCCAGCGGATTGAAGCGCGACGGTGCTTTCGGCAGGCCGGCGATCATTGCCATCTGGGCAAGGCTGACATCGCGAATCGATTTTCCGTAATAAACCTGCGCCGCCGCCTCGATACCGTAGGCGCGGTTGCCCAGGTAGATCTTGTTGACGTACAGCTCAAGGATTTCGTCCTTGGTCAGCTGCCGTTCGATTTGCAAGGCCAGGAGAATTTCGGTGGTTTTGCGCGAGAAGCTGCGTTCGCTGGTCAGGAAGAAGTTCTTCGCCACCTGCATGGTGATGGTGCTGCCGCCGGACTGAATGTGCCCGCTTTTGACCAATTGGGTGGCGGCACGCATCAGGCTGCTGGGGTCGACGCCGTAGTGGTTGGCGAAGTTGTCGTCTTCAGCACTTAGTAACGCATTAATGAAATTGGGGGGAATGTCGGCGAAACGGATCGGTGTGCGGCGCATTTCGCCAAATTCTGCGATCAACTTGTTGTCGCTGCTGTAGACCCGCAATGGAATCTGCAACTGGATGCTTCTGAGAGCCTCCACGGACGGTAATCCGGGACTAAGGTAAAGATACGCGCCACTCAGACCCAGAAGCAGTCCGCAGAAAACGGCGACGATGGACCAACCGAAAAATTTCAGCAGACGAATCAAGGCTTTTGGACATCCAGGGCAAAGAATGAATTAGGCATCAGGGTTCAGAAACAGGGAACGACCCGCGCTTGAAGTAAAAACCGGAAAAAAACGCTGGGCATTATAAGCATTTTTCGGCGAGGAGCGTCATTGGCGCTTCTGTCAAGACGGGGTGAATGAACGCAATGGATATTACAGAGTCCGTAAGACACGGATAGTCATAGGGAATTGGTAGTGCTAGGACTCTTCAATAAAAAATCCAACTCGTTGTTGGGGATCGACATCAGCTCGACATCGGTAAAGCTTCTGGAACTCAGCCGCCAGGGCGATCGCTATCGGGTCGAGGCCTACGCGGTAGAGCCGTTGCCTGCCAATGCCGTGGTCGAGAAAAATATCGCCGAACTCGAAGGCGTCGGGTTGGCGCTCTCGCGAGTGCTGCTCAAGGCCCGGACCAGCCTCAAGAGCGTGGCGGTGGCCGTGGCCGGTTCGGCGGTGATCACTAAGACCATCGAGATGGACGGCGGACTTTCCGACGACGAGTTGGAAAACCAGCTGAAGATCGAGGCCGATCAGTACATCCCCTATCCGCTGGATGAAGTCGCCATCGACTTCGAAGTCCAGGGCGTCTCTGCGCGTAACCCCGAGCGCGTCAGTGTATTGCTGGCGGCCTGCCGCAAGGAAAACGTCGAGGTCCGTGAAGCGGCGCTGGCCCTGGCCGGCCTGACTGCGCGCGTAGTCGATGTCGAGGCCTACGCACTGGAGCGTTCTTTCAGTTTGCTGTCGACGCAACTGCCCGCCCCTCGGGAGCACCTGACGGTCGCGGTGGTGGACATCGGCGCGACCATGACCACCCTCAGCGTGTTGTACGACGGGAAGATCATCTATACCCGCGAGCAATTGTTCGGCGGTCGGCAACTGACTGAGGAAATTCAGCGACGTTATGGTCTGACGGTCGAGCAGGCAGGGCTGGCGAAGAAGCAGGGCGGTTTGCCGGACGACTACGTCAGCGAAGTCTTGCAACCGTTTCGCGAGGCGCTGGTGCAACAGGTTTCACGCTCGTTGCAGTTCTTTTTTGCCTCCGGTCAGTACAACGCGGTCGACCACATTCTACTGGCCGGTGGCACGGCGTCGGTGCCGGGGCTTGACCGGTTGATCGAGCAGCGCCTGGGCACTTCCACTCAGGTGGCCAACCCGTTTTTGAACATGACCTTGAGCAGCAAAGTTAACGCCGGTGCCCTGCTCAGTGATGCGCCAGCCCTGATGATTGCGTGCGGGCTCGCCCTCAGGAGTTTCGACTGATGGCGCGGATCAATCTTTTACCCTGGCGCGAAGAACAGCGAGAAGAGCGTCGCAAACGCTTTTTGCTGGCGTTGGTCGGTGTGCTGGTTTACTCCGTAGGGGGGGTACTGGTCGCGGACCAGGTCATTAGCGGCGCCATCGATCGGCAAGCTGCCCGTAATGGGTATATCGCCAAACAGATTGCAGTAGTCGACGAGCGGATCGCCCAGATCAGTGACCTCAAAGCCCGCCGTCAGCAACTGGTCGAACGCATGCGAATCATTCAGGACCTGCAGGGCAACCGACCGATCAGTGGCCGGATCTTCGATCAATTGGCTCGCGCGCTGCCGGACGGCGTGTATTTCACCGAAGTGAAAATGGTCGGCAAAACCTTGTCCATCACCGGCGCTGCCGAGTCAAACAATCGCGTGTCGGATCTGATGCGCAATCTGGATGCGTCCGACTGGTTCGATGCCCCAAGCCTCACCGAGGTCAAAGCGACAACCGCCGGTCAGCTGGATCAGGCCAACGTTTTTCAACTGACCGTTCGTCAGACGCAGCCCGCAGCCGTGGAGGGCGATCAATGAGTCCGTCCCAATGGTTTGCAGGCCTGCGCAATGTTGATCTCAACGATCTGGACACCAGCAACATGGGGTCCTGGCCTCCGGCGATCAAGGTGTTGGTGGGTGTTCTGTTGATGCTGCTGGTGTTGGCACTCGGGTACACCTTTTACCTCAGTGACCTGCAAGACCAGCTCCATCTCAAGCGCGAGGAAGAACTGACCCTCAAGGAGCAGTTCGCCACCAAAGCCCGCATGGCCGCGAATCTGGAACTGTACACCCAGCAAATGAAGGAAATGGAGACCTCCTTCGGGGTGCTGCTGCGGCAATTGCCCAGCGATACCGAGGTCCCGGGTCTGCTGGAGGACATCACCCGCACCGGGCTCGGCAGTGGTCTGGAGTTTGAAGAGATCAAACTGTTGCCGGAAGTCACCCAGCCGTTCTACATCGAGCTGCCGATCCAGATCACGGTGACCGGTGCCTATCACGACCTGGCGACCTTCGTCAGTGGCGTGGCCGGGCTGCCCCGGATCGTTACGCTGCATGATTTCGACCTTGCTCCGGCCAATCCCGAAGGCGGTGCGAAGTTGCGCATGAGCATCCTGGCCAAGACCTATCGCTATAACGACAACGGGGCACAGAAATGAGCCCGGTTCGTTGTTTGTCGATGGTTGTTTTGTTTGCCAGCCTGACCGCATGTGACAACAGCAACGATGTCGGCGACCTGGATGCCTACCTGAACGAAGTGCGTCTGCGGGCTCCGGGCAAGATTGAACCAACGCCGACGTTTCGGTCTTATCCAACGTTCACCTACAGCGCTGCCAACCTGCGCAGTCCGTTTTTCCGGCAGGTCAGAGTGGACCTGGCTGGCCAGAAGCGCGGCTCGCGGAACGTCACGCCCGACCTCAATCGGGTCAAGCAGTACCTCGAAGGCTTCAACATCGAGCAGTTTGAAATGGTCGGCACGATTTCCAATGCCACCGGCTCCTTTGCGCTGTTGCGCGGGGCGGGCGGGGTGCATCGGCTGAAAGTCGGCGATTACCTGGGGCGTAACGATGGACGGATCGTCGCCATCAGCGGCTCCCAAGTCGATGTGATCGAAATCGTTCCCGATGGCGAGGGTGCCTGGCTGGAACGACCTCGGACCCTCCCTTTGAAAGAGCACTCATAGTGGAACTCGAATAATGAACAGGATTTTCTCAACCCTCGGTATTTCGCTATGGATAGCGTTGTTGCCGCCGATGGTGCTTGCGACCAACCTCAAAGCGCTGGATGTCGCCGCGCTACCGGGTGATCGCGTCGAGTTGAAGTTGTCTTTCGACGGGCCGCCACCAGCGCCCCACGGGTATACGACCGAACAACCGGCGCGGATTGCCCTGGACCTGCCCGGYGTGGTCAGTCAGCTGGCGAGCAAGAGTCGTGACCTGGGCGGCGGCAATGCCCGCAGTGCAACGGTGGTGGAGGCCCAGGACCGGACGCGGCTCATCATTAACCTGACGCAGTTGATGCCGTATAGCGCGAAGGTCGAAGGCAACAATCTGTTGGTGGTGGTCGGGCAGGGGGCCAATAGCAAGGCATTGAAACCGGCGGCGAGCGCCCCTCGCGTTGCGATGACAACGCCAGCACCGGCAAAAACCTACGCCCCGGCGAGCAAGGCTATTCGCGGCGTCGACTTCCAGCGCGGCACTCAGGGCGAAGGAAATGTGGTTATCGATCTGTCCGATCCGTCCATCGCACCAGACATCCGGGAACTCGACGGCAAAATTATCCTGGGTTTTGCCAGGACCCAATTGCCCGAGCAATTGCGCGTGCGGTTGGACGTCAAGGATTTCGGCACCCCGGTGCAGTTCGTCAACGCCAGCGCCACCGGCGACCGGGCCACAATCAGCATCGAGCCCGGCGGTACCTTCGACTACTCAACTTATCAGACGGACAACAAGCTGACTGTCAGCATCCGGGCGATGAGCGTCGAGGATCTGCAAAAACGCAACGCCGAGCGCATGGCCTATATCGGTGAAAAACTTTCGCTGAACTTCCAGGACATCGATGTGCGCTCGGTGCTGCAACTGATCGCCGACTTCACCAACCTCAATCTCGTGGCCAGCGATACCGTGCAGGGCGGTATCACCTTGCGGTTGCAGAATGTGCCGTGGGACCAGGCGCTGGATCTGGTGCTGAAAACCAAGGGGCTGGACAAACGCAAGATCGGCAATGTCCTGTTGGTGGCGCCTGCCGATGAAATCGCCGCCCGAGAGCGTCAGGAACTGGAATCGCAGAAGCAGATCGCCGAACTGGCGCCGTTGCGTCGGGAGCTATTGCAGGTCAATTACGCCAAGGCTGCTGATATCGCCAAGCTGTTTCAATCGGTGACCAGCGCCGACGCGAAAGCCGACGAGCGGGGCTCGATCACGGTGGATGAGCGGACCAACAACATCATTGCCTACCAGCCTCAGGATCGCCTCGATGAACTTCGGCGCATTGTTACGCAGCTGGATATCCCGGTGCGCCAGGTCATGATCGAAGCGCGAATCGTCGAAGCCAACGTCGATTACGACAAAAGCCTCGGCGCGCGCTGGGGTGGTTCGGTGCGCAATCAGGGTAACTGGAACACGTCCGGGGTCTCCAATGGTTCGTCGACTACCCCCAGCACCAACTCACCGTTTGTCGACCTGGGCGCGGCTGGCAATACGTCGGGCATCGGCATCGCATTCATCACCGACAATGTGTTGCTGGATCTGGAGCTGACGGCGATGGAGAAAACCGGCAACGGCGAAATTGTCTCGCAGCCCAAGGTTGTTACCTCCGACAAGGAAACCGCCAAAATCCTCAAGGGCACGGAGATTCCCTATCAGGAGGCCAGTTCCAGTGGCGCGACCTCGGTGTCATTCAAGGAGGCCTCGCTGTCTCTGGAAGTGACACCGCAGATCACGCCGGACAACCGGATCATCATGGAGGTCAAGGTCACCAAGGACGAACCGGACTACCTGAACAAAGTGCAGGATGTACCGCCGATCAAGAAAAACGAGGTCAATGCCAAGGTCCTGGTCAACGACGGCGAGACCATCGTTATTGGCGGCGTTTTCTCAAATACTCAAAGCAAGGTAGTAGATAAGGTGCCATTTCTTGGTGATGTGCCGTATCTTGGCCGCCTTTTCCGGCGTGACGTGGTTTCGGAGAAAAAATCCGAGCTGCTGGTATTTCTCACTCCGCGTATCATGAACAATCAGGCGATTGCTGTGAGTCATTGATTCTGTGCGAAATTTGATTCTTGTTGGACCGATGGGCGCTGGTAAAAGCACCATCGGCCGGTTGCTGGCCAAAGAGCTGCGCCTGCCGTTCAAAGATTCCGATAAGGAAATTGAATTGCGCACGGGCGCCAATATCCCGTGGATTTTCGATAAAGAAGGCGAGCCGGGCTTTCGTGACCGCGAGCAGGCGATGATTGCCGAGCTGTGCGGCTGCGACGGCGTGGTGTTGGCGACCGGTGGCGGCGCGGTGATGCGCGAAGCCAATCGTCGGGCGTTGCATGCCGGTGGTCGGGTGGTCTACTTGCATGCTTCTGTCGAGCAGCAAGTGGGTCGTACGGCCCGTGATCGCAATCGACCCTTGTTGCGTACCGCCGATCCAGCCAAGACCCTGCGGGATCTCTTGGCGATCCGCGATCCGCTTTATCGGGAAATCGCCGACCTGGTGATTGAAACCGATGAGCGGCCGCCGCGAATGGTGGTGCTCGACATTCTCGAGCGCTTGCAGCAGCTGCCGCCCCGTTAAAGCAGAGCGCGAAATGCGCTATCCTCGGCGTCCTGTCATGATCGCCCAAGGTTGTGGCGGAGGCTACCGAACGGCGTCGCACCAGCAGACGCCGTGGACATTCGATAACTCAAGGCAGGACGCCTGATTCCATCTTCACTGTGGGGACACATGCAGACACTCAAGGTCGATCTAGGCGAGCGCAGCTACCCGATTCACATTGGCGAAGGTTTGTTGGATCAACCCGAGCTGCTGGTCCCGCATATTCGTGGTCGGCAAGTAGCGATCATCTCCAACGAGACCGTAGCACCGCTCTACCTCGAGCGTCTGACCCGCAGTCTGGCGCAGTTCTCGGTGATTTCCGTGGTGCTGCCCGATGGCGAAGCCTTCAAGACCTGGGAAACCCTGCAACTGATTTTCGACGGTCTGCTGACCGCACGGCACGACCGCCGCACCACGGTGATCGCGCTCGGTGGCGGTGTGATTGGTGACATGGCCGGCTTTGCTGCCGCCTGCTACCAGCGCGGCGTCGATTTCATCCAGGTGCCGACCACGCTGCTGTCGCAAGTCGACTCTTCGGTCGGTGGCAAGACCGGTATCAACCATCCGCTGGGCAAGAACATGGTCGGCGCGTTCTATCAGCCGAACGTGGTGCTGATCGATACCGCGACCCTCAATACCCTGCCGGCCCGCGAACTGTCCGCCGGGCTTGCCGAAGTCATCAAGTACGGGCTGATCTGCGACGAGCCGTTCCTGACCTGGCTCGAAGAAAACGTTGATCGCCTGCGCGCCCTGGATCAAGTCGCCCTGACCTACGCCATCGAGCGCTCTTGCGCGGCCAAGGCGGCGGTGGTCGGTGCCGACGAGAAAGAGACCGGCGTGCGTGCCACATTGAACCTCGGTCATACGTTCGGTCACGCCATCGAAACCCATATGGGCTATGGTGTCTGGCTTCACGGTGAAGCGGTCGCTGCTGGCACCGTAATGGCGTTGGAAATGTCGGCGCGTCTGGGCTGGATCAGCGAGCAAGAGCGTGATCGTGGCATCCGCCTGTTCCAGCGTGCCGGACTGCCGGTCATTCCGCCTGAGGAAATGACCGAAGCCGATTTCCTTGAACACATGGCAATTGACAAGAAAGTGATCGACGGTCGTTTGCGCCTGGTGCTGCTGCGCCACATGGGCGAAGCGGTGGTGACCGACGATTATCCGAAAGAGATTTTACAGGCCACGCTGGGAGCGGATTACCGCGCCCTGGCTCAGCTTAAAGGTTAATAAGATCCCGATGACTAGTTTGCATGCCGACGAGGCTTTCCTCGGCCATTACCAGTTAAGTCATGACCCTTTTGCTCCACGGGTGCCTGGCTTCAAATTTTTCCCGGCCCAGCGCAAACCGGTGCTGGGGCAACTGCATCACCTGGCGCGTTACAGCCAGTTGCTGCTGGTGGTCACCGGTCCGCAAGGCAGTGGCAAGACCCTGTTGCGCCAGGCCCTGGTAGCCAGCACCAATAAGCAGTCGGTGCAGAGTGTTGTGGTTTCCGCTCGCGGTGCTGGCGATTCGGCGGGCATCTTGCGCCAGGTGGCTCAAGCGCTGAACGTCGAGCAAGCCGAGATCGGTGCAATCCTGGCGCAGGTGGTCCAACTGGCGTTGACCGGCCAGGAAGTCTATTTGCTGGTGGATGACGCCGAGCATCTCGACGAGTCCGCGCTGGAGGCCCTGATGGCCCTGGCCGCTGGCGCACCGGAAGGTCGTCCGCACGTTTTCCTGTTTGGCGAGTCGTCGCTGATCGCTCAACTTGAGGCGCTGAGCCTTGAGGAAGAGCGTTTTCACGTCATCGAATTGCAGCCTTACACCGAAGAAGAAACCCGCGAATACCTGGAGCAACGCCTCGAAGGCGCCGGCCGGGGTATCGAACTTTTCACCGCGGATCAGATCTCTGATATTCACGAAAGCTCCGACGGTTGGCCTGGCAACATCAACCAGGTCGCCCGCGATGCAATGATCGAAGCCATGATTGCCAGCCGCTCAGCGGTGAAGCGTCCAAGTATGGGGTTCAACATGCCGAAGAAACACGTGTTGGCGATTTCCGCCGTTGTCGTGGTCGCGGTAGCCGCCGCCTGGTTGATGCCGGGCCGCAGCAAAGCACCGACCACCGGCGCACCTGCCAACGAACAGGCACAACTGCCACTGGGTCAGGGGTCGCCACAACCTGGCGGCGGTGCGCCATCCGTCGAATTCGCCGGTAACTCGCAGCCGATGCCATTGCCGCTGGTCGGCAACTCGCAACCGGTCATGCGCGGTCCGTTGGCCGAAGCGGCCGGGGGCATCACTGAGGGCGACGACGGCGTGCCGGTCGAGGGTTCCAGCGCTACACCGCCAACCGTGACCACCGTCGCCCCGCCAGCGGGCATTCAGCCAGGGCCCGCACCGACGCCAGCCGCCAAACCGGTGCCTGCGCCGACCCAGGTAGCAACGGCCAAGCCTGCGCCAGTGCCTGTTGCCAAGCCTGCCGCGGCATCGGCGCCAGCCAAGCCCGCTGTAGCCGCCAAGCCTGCCGAGAAACCAGCCCCCGCTGCCAAGGCTGCTGGCGGCACGTGGTATGCCGGGCAACCGACGAGCAACTACGTGGTACAGATCCTCGGCACCAGCTCCGAAACGACTGCGCAAAACTTCGTGAAAGAACAGGGTGGCGAGTACCGTTATTTCAAGAAAGTCCTCAACGGCAAGCCGTTGTATGTCATCACCTACGGTAACTTCGCCAACCGCGATGCAGCCGTTACCGCTATCAAGGCCTTGCCAGCGAAGGTTCAGGCTGGTAAACCTTGGCCTCGCACTGTCGCCAGCGTCCAACAGGAACTGGCAACAACTCGCTGAAGATTCGGCGGCCTTACCCAGGCCGCCTCTCCAAGCACCTCAAAATTTCTACAAGTGCGCGCCGTCTCTACAGACTGCGTGCCTTGTGGTGTCTGCGTCACAGTAGTCTTTGAGTCGTTGCAGTCAAAATTAAAAAAGTTTTGACTAGCACAGCAGATCGCTTTAAACCTTTCACAAATGCGACATAGATTTGCGACATTTCGTCGTCAAATTTGTGAGCGTTAGTGTCGGTGTGTACAATGACCTCCCTTTTGCCCCCGCAAAGCTGGCATACGTTCGGCGCGGACGGTAACTGATTGAATTGAAAAGAAATTTGCCTCGGTAAGAGGCAGCCTGGTGAGAAAGTGTCTATGAAAGCAGGTCTGTACCAACCAGATGAATTCAAGGATAACTGCGGTTTCGGCCTGATAGCCCATATGCAGGGCGAGCCCAGTCATACCCTTTTGCAAACGGCCATCGAGGCCCTGACCTGCATGACCCACCGCGGTGGGATCAACGCCGACGGCAAGACCGGTGACGGTTGCGGTCTGCTGATTCAAAAGCCGGACGTGTTCCTGCGAGCGATCGCCCAGGAAACCTTCGGCGTCGAACTGCCCAAGCAATATGCGGTGGGCATGGTCTTCTTCAACCGGGACCCGGTCAAAGCCCAAGCCGCTCGCGAGAACATGAACCGCGAGATCCTGGCCGCTGGCCTGCAGCTCGTCGGCTGGCGCAAAGTGCCGATCGACACCAGCGTCCTCGGCCGCCTGGCCCTCGAGCGCCTGCCGCAGATCGAGCAGGTGTTCATCGGCGGTGAAGGCCTGAGCGATCAGGACATGGCCGTAAAGCTGTTCACGTCCCGTCGTCGCTCGTCCGTGGCCAACGCCGCCGACGTTGATCACTACGTTTGCAGCTTTTCGCACAAGACCATCATTTACAAAGGCCTGATGATGCCGGCGGATTTGACCGCCTTCTATCCAGACCTCAGTGACGAGCGCCTGCAAACCTCGATTTGCGTGTTCCACCAGCGCTTCTCCACCAACACCCTGCCGAAATGGCCGCTGGCTCAACCGTTCCGCTTCCTGGCGCACAACGGCGAGATCAACACCATCACCGGCAACCGCAACTGGGCCGTGGCCCGTCGCACCAAGTTCACCAACGACTTGATGGACCTGGAAGAACTCGGCCCACTGGTCAACCGCGTCGGTTCCGACTCCTCGAGCATGGACAACATGCTGGAGCTGATGGTCACCGGTGGCATCGACCTGTTCCGTGGCGTGCGGATGATCATTCCGCCAGCGTGGCAGAACGTCGAAACCATGGACCCGGACCTGCGTGCGTTCTACGAGTACAACTCGATGCACATGGAGCCGTGGGACGGCCCGGCCGGCGTGGTAATGACCGACGGTCGCTACGCGGTGTGCCTGCTCGACCGTAACGGTCTGCGTCCGGCGCGTTGGGTCACCACCAAGAACGGTTTCATCACCCTGGCCTCGGAAATCGGTGTCTGGAACTACCAGCCTGAAGACGTGATTGCCAAGGGCCGCGTTGGCCCGGGTCAGATCTTTGCCGTGGACACCGAAACCGGTCAGATCCTCGACACCGACGCGATCGACAACCGCTTGAAGTCCCGTCATCCATACAAGCAATGGCTGCGCAAGAATGCCCTGCGCATCCAGGCGACCATGGAAGACAACGACCACGGATCGGCGTTCTATGATGTCGACCAGCTCAAGCAGTACATGAAGATGTATCAGGTCACGTTCGAAGAGCGTGATCAGGTGCTGCGTCCGCTCGGCGAGCAAGGCTACGAAGCCGTGGGCTCGATGGGCGACGATACGCCGATGGCCGTGCTGTCCCAGCGCGTGCGCACGCCGTACGACTATTTCCGCCAGCAGTTCGCGCAGGTCACCAACCCGCCGATCGACCCGCTGCGTGAAGCCATCGTCATGTCGCTGGAGATCTGCCTTGGTGCCGAGCGCAACATCTTCCAGGAGTCGCCGGAACACGCTTCGCGCGTAATCCTCAGCTCGCCGGTCATTTCTCCGGCCAAGTGGCGCTCGCTGATGAACCTCGATCGTCCGGGCTTCGAGCGCGCGATCATTGACCTGAACTACGACGAAAGCGTCGGCCTCGAAGCGGCCATCCGCAACGTCGCCGATCAGGCTGAAGAAGCCGTGCGCTCCGGTCGTACCCAGGTCGTGCTGAGTGATCGTCACATTGCCCCGGGCAAGTTGCCGATCCACGCTTCGCTCGCCACCGGCGCGGTGCACCACCGCTTGACCGAAAAAGGCCTGCGTTGCGACTCCAACATCCTCGTGGAAACCGCGACCGCTCGCGACCCGCATCACTTCGCCGTGTTGATCGGTTTCGGCGCCTCCGCCGTCTATCCGTTCCTGGCCTACGAAGTGCTGGGCGACCTGATCCGTACCGGTGAAGTACTGGGCGACCTCTATGAGGTGTTCAAGAACTACCGTAAAGGCATCACTAAAGGTCTGCTGAAGATCCTGTCGAAGATGGGCATCTCGACCATCACCTCGTACCGCGGTGCGCAGTTGTTCGAGGCCATCGGCCTGTCTGAAGAAGTCTGCGAGCTGAGCTTCCGTGGCGTTCCGAGCCGCATCAAAGGTGCGCGTTTCGTCGACATCGAAGCCGAGCAGAAAGCCCTGGCCACTGAAGCCTGGAGCCCGCGCAAGCCAATCCAGCAAGGCGGCCTGCTGAAGTTCGTCCACGGTGGCGAATATCACGCGTACAACCCAGACGTGGTCAACACCCTGCAAGCCGCTGTGCAGCAAGGCGACTACAGCAAGTTCAAGGAATACACGTCGCTGGTGGACAACCGCCCGGTGTCGATGATCCGTGACATGTTCAAGGTCAAAACCCTGGACACACCGCTGGACATGAGCGAGATCGAACCGCTGGAATCGGTGCTCAAGCGCTTTGACTCCGCGGGCATTTCCCTCGGCGCCTTGTCGCCGGAAGCTCACGAAGCCCTGGCCGAAGCCATGAACCGCCTCGGTGCGCGTTCCAACTCCGGCGAAGGCGGCGAAGACCCGGCGCGCTACGGCACCATCAAGAGCTCGAAAATCAAGCAAGTGGCGACTGGCCGTTTCGGTGTGACCCCGGAATACCTGGTCAACGCTGAAGTGCTGCAGATCAAAGTCGCCCAGGGCGCCAAGCCCGGCGAAGGTGGTCAGTTGCCAGGTGGCAAGGTCAACGGTCTGATCGCCAAGCTGCGTTACGCGGTGCCGGGTGTGACCCTGATCTCGCCGCCACCGCACCACGACATCTATTCGATCGAAGACTTGTCGCAGCTGATTTTCGACCTGAAACAAGTCAACCCGAAGGCGCTGGTCTCGGTGAAGCTGGTGGCAGAAGCGGGCGTCGGCACCATCGCCGCCGGTGTGGCCAAGGCCTACGCGGACTTGATCACCATCTCGGGCTACGACGGCGGCACCGGTGCATCGCCGCTGACGTCGATCAAATACGCGGGCGCTCCGTGGGAACTCGGCCTGGCCGAAACCCACCAGACCCTGCGTGGCAACGACCTGCGTGGCAAAGTCCGGGTGCAGACCGACGGCGGCCTGAAAACCGGCCTCGACGTGATCAAGGCAGCGATCCTCGGCGCTGAAAGCTTCGGTTTCGGCACCGCGCCAATGATCGCGCTGGGTTGCAAATACCTGCGTATTTGCCACCTGAACAACTGCGCCACCGGCGTCGCGACTCAAAACGAGAAGCTGCGTAAAGATCACTACATCGGCACCGTCGACATGGTGGTGAATTTCTTCACCTACGTCGCCGAAGAAACCCGTGAGTGGCTGGCCAAGCTGGGCGTGCGCTCCCTCGAAGAGCTGATCGGTCGTACCGATCTGCTGGAAATCCTCGAAGGCCAGACCGCCAAGCAAAACCATCTGGACCTGACCCCGTTGCTTGGCAGCGATCACATCCCGGCAGACAAGCCACAATTCTGCCAGGTTGACCGCAACCCGCCGTTCGACAAGGGCTTGCTGGCCGAGAAAATGGTCGACCTGGCCACCTCGGCCATCAACGACATGAGCGGCGCCGATTTCGCCCTGGATATCTGCAACTGCGACCGTTCGATCGGCGCGCGGATCTCCGGTGAAATCGCTCGCAAACACGGCAACCAGGGCATGGCGAATGCGCCGATCACCTTCCGCTTCAAAGGGACGGCCGGTCAGAGCTTCGGTGTGTGGAACGCTGGCGGCCTGAACATGTACCTGGAAGGCGACGCCAACGACTACGTCGGCAAAGGCATGACCGGCGGCAAACTGGTCATCGTTCCGCCCAAGGGCAGCGTCTACAAGACTCAGGACAGTGCGATCATCGGTAACACCTGCCTGTACGGCGCCACAGGCGGCAAGCTGTTCGCCGCCGGCACCGCGGGCGAGCGTTTTGCCGTGCGTAACTCCGGTGCCCACACGGTTGTGGAAGGCACTGGCGATCACTGCTGCGAGTACATGACCGGTGGTTTCGTCTGCGTATTGGGCAAGACCGGTTACAACTTCGGCTCTGGCATGACCGGCGGTTTCGCCTACGTGCTCGACCAAGACAACACCTTTGTTGACCGGGTCAACCACGAACTGGTGGAAATCCAGCGGATCAGCGGCGAAGCGATGGAAGCCTATCGCAGCCACCTGCAACGCGTGCTGAACGAGTACGTSGMKGAAACCGACAGYGARTGGGGTCGTAACCTCGCTGAAAACCTCGATGACTACCTGCGTCGTTTCTGGTTGGTCAAGCCTAAGGCTGCCAACCTGAAATCGTTGCTYTCCAGCACTCGTGCCAACCCGCAGTGATATGCGCCTGAAGAGTTTGATGAGGTTTTAACAATGGCTGAACGTCTGAATAACGACTTCCAGTTCATCGATGTCGGGCGCAAAGATCCGAAGAAGAAACTGTTGCGTCAACGCAAGAAAGAGTTCGTGGAGATCTACGAACCGTTCAAACCCCAGCAGTCGGCCGACCAGGCCCACCGCTGCCTGGGTTGCGGTAACCCGTATTGCGAATGGAAGTGCCCGGTGCACAACTTCATTCCCAACTGGCTSAARCTGGTGGCCGAGGGCAAYATCCTCCMGGCCGCSGAGCTGTCSCACCAGACCAACACCCTGCCGGAAGTCTGCGGCCGGGTGTGCCCGCARGATCGYCTGTGCGARGGTGCCTGCACSCTSAACGACGGCTTYGGYGCGGTGACCATCGGTTCGGTCGAGAAGTACATCACCGACACCGCATTCGCCATGGGCTGGCGCCCGGACATGTCCAAGGTCAAACCGACCGGCAAACGTGTTGCCGTCATCGGCGCAGGCCCGGCGGGCCTGGGTTGTGCCGACGTGCTGGTGCGCGGTGGCGTGACCCCGGTGGTGTTCGACAAGAACCCGGAAATCGGCGGCTTGCTGACCTTCGGCATCCCCGAGTTCAAGCTGGAAAAGACCGTGCTGAGCAATCGCCGCGAAGTCTTCACCGGCATGGGCATCGAGTTCCGCCTGAACACCGAAGTGGGCAAGGACGTGACCATCGAGCAACTGCTCGAAGAATACGATGCCGTGTTCATGGGCATGGGCACCTACACCTACATGAAGGGCGGTTTTGCCGGTGAGGACCTGCCGGGCGTGTATGACGCGCTGGACTTCCTGATCGCCAACGTCAACCGCAACCTGGGCTTTGAAAAGTCGCCGGAAGATTTCGTCGACATGAAAGGCAAGAAGGTCGTGGTACTGGGCGGCGGCGACACGGCGATGGACTGCAACCGTACCTCTATCCGTCAGGGCGCCAAGTCGGTGACCTGTGCGTACCGTCGGGACGAAGCGAACATGCCGGGCTCGCGCAAAGAGGTGAAGAACGCCAAGGAAGAAGGCGTGAAATTCCTCTACAACCGCCAGCCGATTGCCATCGTTGGTGAAGACCGCGTAGAAGGTGTGAAAGTGGTCGAGACCCGTCTCGGCGAACCGGACGCCCGTGGCCGTCGCAGCCCTGAGCCGATCCCGGGCTCCGAAGAGATCATCCCGGCCGACGCCGTGGTCATCGCGTTCGGTTTCCGTCCAAGCCCGGCGCCGTGGTTCGAACAGTTCGACATCCAGACCGATAGCCAGGGCCGCGTTGTGGCGCCGGAGCAAGGTAAGTACAAGCACCAGACCAGCAACCCGAAAATCTTCGCCGGTGGCGACATGGTTCGTGGTTCTGACCTGGTGGTGACGGCGATCTTCGAAGGCCGCAATGCGGCTGAAGGGATCCTGGATTACCTGGGCGTCTAACACCGATCGCGGGCAACCTCACTCCTGTAGGAGCTGAGCTTGCTCGCGATAGCATCACCGCAGAAATCAGGTTAACCGAGGCGCCTGCATCGCGAGCAAGCTCAGCTCCTACAGGGATTGAGGTTGTTTCGCGACGTGGTTCCCCCCGCGACAAATTGACCCGATAGACAAAAGGTGCGGCACTTGCCGTGCCTTTTGCGTCCGGCTCTGAGAAAATGCCCGCACTTTTTTTCCGGATGCCGACATGACTGCCCTGAAGAACGACCGTTTCCTTCGCGCCCTGCTCAAGCAACCCGTAGACGTCACCCCTGTGTGGATGATGCGTCAGGCCGGTCGCTACCTGCCTGAATACCGCGCCAGCCGTGCCAAGGCCGGCGACTTCATGAGCCTGTGCATGAACCCGGAGTTCGCTTGCGAAGTCACGCTGCAGCCGCTTGACCGCTATCCACAACTGGACGCGGCGATCCTGTTCTCCGACATCCTGACCATCCCCGATGCTATGGGCCAAGGCCTGTACTTCGAAACCGGTGAAGGTCCACGCTTCAAGAAAGTCGTCAGCACCATGGCCGACATCGAAGCCTTGCCGATTCCTGATCCGCACAAAGACCTCGGCTACGTGATGGACGCGGTCAGCACCATCCGCCGCGAACTCAATGGCCGCGTGCCGCTGATCGGCTTTGCCGGCAGCCCATGGACCCTGGCCACCTATATGGTCGAAGGCGGCTCGTCGAAAGACTACCGCAAGACCAAAACCATGCTCTACGACAACCCGCAAGCCTTGCACCTGCTGCTGGACAAGCTCGCGCAGACGGTCACCAGCTACCTCAACGGCCAGATCATGGCCGGCGCGCAAGCGGTGCAGATCTTCGACAGCTGGGGCGGCAGCCTCTCGGCGGCGGCGTACCAGGAATTCTCCCTGGCCTACATGAAAAAAATCGTCAGCGGCCTGATCCGCGAGCACGAAGGCCGCAAGGTTCCGGTCATCCTGTTCACCAAGAACGGTGGCCTGTGGCTGGAAAGCATCGCCGACGCTGGCGCGGATGCATTGGGCCTGGACTGGACCTGCGACATCGGCAGCGCCCGTGATCGCGTCGGCAGCAAAGTCGCGTTGCAAGGCAACATGGACCCGACCGTGCTCTACGCCAAACCAGAAGCCATCCGCACCGAAGTCGGCCGCATCCTCGCCAGCTACGGCAAAGGCAGTGGCCACGTGTTCAACCTCGGCCATGGCATCACCCCGGAAGTTGATCCGGAGCATGCTGGCGCCTTCCTGCGCGCGGTGCATGAGTTGTCGGCGCAATATCACGAGTGATCGTCGCCCAATAGAAAACGCCCGGCTTATGCCGGGCGTTTTTGTTTTTAATGTAGGAGTGAGCCTGCTCGCGATAGCGGTGAATCAGTCGCCGAATGTATTGGCTGATACTCCGCTATCGCGAGCCCCTGGCCTTGATCGCCCGGCGCCCGATCCAGCTGCTCGCCACCGAATGCGCGCCAAAGAAACCAAAGGTAAAGATCAGCATGCCAATGATCACCAGGGGCAATGGTGTGAACATCGTCAGGGCAAGGCCGGCGAGCATCAGCACAATCGTCGCCCAGAGCACTTTGCGCCGACCCAGCTTGTCAGCCAGCGAACCGATTTTCGCCGAGCTGTAAATCCCCGACAGGTACACCACCGAGAGCAGTCCGACGAAGGCTTGTTCCATGTGGTACGGCTCGGCCAGCAAGCGGTAACCGATGTAGTTGAACAGTGTGACGAACGCGCCCATCAACACAAAGGCTTCAAGGAACAATAACGGCAAACCAGCATCGCGAAAGTGCATGGTGAAACCGTCGAGCAAGCTGCGCGGGTGCAGCGAGCGGGCGCGGAAGTTGCGCGACTCGGGAAGGATTTTCCAGAACACCGCTGCAGCGATCAGGGCCAGGCCGCCGATCACCAGCATCGCCGTGTGCCAGCTGACGAAGTCGATCAACACGCCGGTGATCAAGCGCCCGCACATCCCGCCAATCGCATTGCCGCCGATGTACAAACCCATCGCCAGGCCTAGATGCTGCGGGTGGATCTCTTCGCTCAAGTACGTCATCGCGACTGCCGCCAGGCCACTCAACGACAACCCGATCAGCGCGCGCATCAGCAACACGCCGTGCCAGCTCGGCATCATCGAACTGGCGACGGTGCACAGCGCCGCGGCGAACAGCGCGGTGACCATCACCGACTTGCGGCCGACACGGTCGGAGATGGGCCCGGTGATCAACAGGCCAATGGCGAGCATGCCGGTGGCGACCGACAGGATCAGGCTGCTCTGCGCCGCGTTGATCGAATACTCGTGAGACAGCAGCGGCATCATCGGCTGCACGCAGTAGAGCAGGGCGAAGGTGGCGAAGCCACCGCAAAACAGCGCCAGCACCGTGCGCATGAACGCCGGCGTGCCTTTCTCGATGTAAATCTCTTTGAGCTCGGCGACGACGTCGTCCGCTGCGGCGGGCGGAACTTCATGGGCGAGTGGAGCGACAGCAGTCTTCACGTTGGACCTCGGAGGGGCGCAGTCAGGCAGGCAGTGAAAAAATCATATAGCTGGCTAATGATTCAATCCAATATATTGTTCGACCTGTTTAAGAGGTTTTACGACCTAATGGGGTTTTCATGGAATTGCGTCACTTGCGCTACTTCATTGCCGTCGCCGAAGAACTGCACTTCGGCCGCGCCGCTCAGGTGTTGGGCATCTCGCAGCCACCGCTGAGCCAGCAGATTCAGGCGCTTGAGCAAGAGGTTGGCGCACGGTTGTTCGAACGAACCAATCGTCGGGTCGAGCTCAGCGAAGCGGGGCGGTTGTTCCTGCAAGAAGCGCGGCTGGCGCTGGCGCAGGTCGACAAAGCCGCCGATGTGGCGCGGCGTGCGCAACTGGGTGAGCTCGGAGAACTGAAGATCGGCTTCACCTCATCGGCGCCGTTCAACTCGACCATTCCCCAGGCGATTTTTTCATTCCGCCAGCGCTTCCCGGCGGTGCACCTGAACCTGCGGGAGATGAGCAGCACCCAGGTCGCCGAAGCATTGGTCGACGAGTCGATCGAGGTCGGCATCATGCGGCCATTGGGGTTGCCGGATTCGCTCAGTGTGGTGGAACTGATGCGCGAGCCACTGGTGGCAGTGCTGAGTTCCAAGCATCCGCTGGTCAACGACAGCGAAGACGGACTGTTCCTGTCGGCACTCGCCTTGGAGCCGTTCGTATTTTTCCCACGCAGCTACGGCAGCGGTCTCTACGCACAATTGCTCAGCCTGGCCCGCGATGCCGGTTTCAGTCCGCACTTTGCGCAGGAGGCGGGCGAGGCGATGACGATTATTGGCTTGGTGGCGGCAGGGCTCGGGGTGTCGGTGCTGCCGGCGTCGTATCAGCGGATGCGCATCGACGGTGTGGTGTATAGACCGTTACTGGATCCGGCGGCGGTGTCGGCGGTGTGGCTGGTGCAGCGCAAGGATCAGAAGTCGCCGATGGCCAAGGCGTTTGTTGAGTTGTTGACGCGTAAGGTTGAAGGGGCTTGAGAGCAAAGACATTTCGCGTAACGGATCCGCTTTAGGGATTCACCCTGGTACAGGGCGATGACAAGCCGACCTGTTTGTGAAGGGGCGCCGAAAGGCACCCTTTGTCGTTTTAGCATGACCCTCCTCAGTCAATCTGTACCTGATCCCCACGCAACACCACCCCTGACGCTGTCGCCTTCAGCACTTCTGATAGCGCGCAAACTCGCGCCCTGGGGGCTTGCCATGTTTTTTTGGTACATCCCTTCGCCTTTTTTCTGATCAGCCGATAACAGTTTCGGACTCATCACAAACAATGGAGATACAGGATGTTCAAGCAGCTAACCCTCACCGCTTTGCTGGCCGTAGCCGCACTCACCGGTGGTTGCGCTTCGGTAAAAATGGCGGATGACACGCAGGACGCTCAGGCGAAGACCTTCCAGGTCGCCCCGGACAAAGCCAATATTTATGTTTATCGCAACGAGAGCATGGGCGCCGGGGTGAAAATGCCGGTGACGCTCAACGGTAAACCGGTCGGCCAGACCGTCGCCAAGTCGTACCTGATGTTGGCCGTTCCGGCCGGTCAGCAGACTCTGGTGTCCTCGGCGGAAAACGATTCCGAACTGAAACTCACCGCAGAAGCCGGCAAGAACTACTTTGTCTGGCAGGAAGTGAAAGTGGGCTTCATCAAGGCACGCAACAGCCTGCAAGTGGTTGATGACCACACCGGTCGTGCTGGCGTTGCTGAAAGCAAGTTGATCCAGGCTCAGTAAGTGTTGGAACGGCCTCTGCGCCAAGCGCAGGGGCCGTTTTCACACGTGTTGGAAACCCGTCCGTCCACACCGCTAACGCCGTTACGACTCGGCCGGCGCTGGTCTTGATTTGCTTTGCTGCGCCGAAACTTGCTCCTGCAATCGTCGCCCGACGACATCCAGCAAATCACAACCATCACGCAATGACGTCACCAACACCCGCGCCAGCTCACTGTAAACGCCCTCACCAAACGCAAAACTCTCAAGCAGCTGAGTCGCAGTGCGGATGCGGTAAGCCGCTGTTTCGTGCAACACGTCCAGCGGTGCTTCGGTGTCGATCACCAGCGAAGCGATGGTGCAATCGATACCTGTGATAGGCATGTATCTATCCATGACAAAAAACCTCCATTGCGTAAGAGAGCGCGATTACTTATTGGTGACTGTTGGATGACGCCATAGACAACCCGCTGGGAGGGTCAAGAATATCCAGGGCCCGGTTGACCATCAGCTCGGCCAGCACGACCAGTTGCTGAATGGCCAATGCCTCGTTGCGGAGCGAGCCTTCGAGCTCGCAGGCGAGGTCAGTGGTCATCACATTCAGCGAGGCAAGGGTTTCAGTGGCGTGACAGAGCAAGGACTCTGTATCGACGTTCGGGTTGATGCTGAACACATGRCTGACGGGGTCGGGGCGGTTTGGATTGCGCAGGCGGGCGCTGACGGTGCGCTCGGTGGTTTCGGAGAGTTTGGCTAGATCGGCGGATGAAATGTCTGCTGATTCCGGGGAGGTAGGTTTGTTTTTTTTCATGATGATGCTCCCTGCAAGATTTAAGAAAGTGCCGGCTCAATTGTTTGAAATGGAACTGGTTGGTCACTGTACTCAAGTTTACTAACTGGTAAAGCTGTTCGTTATAAATTTCAATTAGTTAACCAAACTATTAAACATTTGCTTAATTAAATGATTCTTTTAGGGGTGGCGTGACTTTTCGCAAAATACAATGTTGAAATCTTGCAATTTTGGTTGCGATGGATATACCGGCTATGCACATACTGTCTTCCTTGTTTCTGTAAGAAAATTCTTTAGCATGCCAGCAGTCCAGCTGGGTTTTTAACTGCGAAACATTATCTAACGAATGTTTGTCTTTTTTGCGGTGTTGCCATTTTTACAGCGGCTAGGATGTATAGGACTGATTTCGAGTAAGGCATGACTGCAGATACTCAGCTCTGATACGGCTCTTTGGGGTTGTAAAAAAATGGTGGCTGTTGAATGTACAAGAAAGAAAAAACAGAAAATTTGAAAAATAACATTAAGTATTTAATAAAAAGCCGAGGAGAGACGCAGCTTTCATTATGTAATTCCAGTGGGTTGACCAGGACGACGATATATAACATTTTGGAAGGGAGAGTGGTGAATGTACAGCAATCTACCATTCGAAAAATATCGGACTTTTTTGGGGTCTCTTATAAAGAAATAGAAAGTGTCGATTTCGAAGAGAGGGAACTGATAGAGAGCAGTATCTCTCTGCAAGGAAATATGAATCCAGCGGCAGTTCCGATAATTAAAGAAAGCTCATTAATTAGGAGTCTTGATAAAAGAATCGGCGAGTTGGCCACTACTCATCCTCTAACTTATTATTTTGGGGAGGCCTGTAATTTAATAGGTGTGCTTTTGGAGGTTGATATTGTTGGTTCAAATGAGGCGGGCGATTTGTTAATCGTTAAGAAAGGTCCGTCGAATAGAGGTGGAGAGATACTGGCATACGATAAGGCTACAAAAAAATTATTTATAGCTGATGCGGAGTCTTTTGATTCTGAAGGTATCTGCGTTGTCGGAAAAATAGTGGAGGAAAGATTTTGAAATCCGACAATAGTGATCTAGAAAACAGAAAATACAAACTATTAGGGTTTGAGAGAGGCAAAAATCTCGCCGTTATTATGGTCACGTCTACAGGGACGGGGAAGGTTATAAAAATTAAGGTAAGCGAATTATTGAGAAGTGAAATCATCGACGACTTAAGTAGGGATGAAATAAAAAGCATATACAAAAAGTTCTACTCGCGGGGAGCGGTGTTGACTGCATATGATATAACTGACAGGCATGAGAAATCATGGGTGATTTATGTTGCTTTGAATTTATTGCTTTTTGCGTTGTATATGTTCACAAATATTGCTGCGACCAAACTTGTATACATAGATTGGCTTGATATTGTTGTCACTCCAGGAGTTTTTCTGTATCCGCTGACATTTTTGATAGTTGATATGTTGAACGAGTTTTATGGGCTTGGCCTTGCGAGAAAAGCCATTTTATTTACTTTTGTAACTAATGTTTTTATTGTCGTTTCGCTTGGCGCTACAATCTATCTTCCCGGTTTGTCAGGTTGGGATCTTAATGTGGCATATGGAGAGGTCATGAGTCATATATTGTCCGTGCTGGTGGCATCCTCGATATCTTTTATTTTTTCAGAATACGTGAACTCTTATTTGTTGAGTGAAATAAAGCAGCTTACAAATTCCAGATTTTTATTTTTACGGGTGTTTTTTAGTACGTTTTTTGCGTCGATAATAGACAGTTTCATTTTTTGCTTTATTGCATTTTACGGTTCGATGGCTAATGCTGAAATACTTGATATTGTTTATGTCCAGATTGCCATAAAAATGTGTTTTGCTATTTTTAATATTTTGCCCGCCTATGGAGCCAGGTCTCTATTTAAAAGGTATGTGGTTAGTGTCTGAGACGTGGAAAAGGGGAAGCGGCATGGCTTCCCCTGGATTCTTGCTGTTTAATTTTTTTGTTTGCTTAMCAGACTTTTCATAACCGTAGACTTGTTCTCCAGAAACTCATTCAGCCCTTTCGCGCGGAGATTGCACGCGTCGCAATTCGCGCATCCAGTTCCAATTATTCCGTTGTAGCAAGTCAGTGTCTGGTGTTGAACCAATTCAAGCTTTCCATGCTGTTCGGCAAGCGCCCATGTTTTCGCCTTGTTCAACCACATGAGCGGCGTTTCAATGCGCAGCTTGTAGTCCATGCCCAGTTCAATGGCTTTGTGCAGACTCGTGACAAATTCATCACGGCAATCCGGGTAGCCAGAGAAATCTATTTCGCCAACACCTGTGATGACTGCCTCGGCCTGTACTTGATAGGCATAAATAGCAGCTAAGGTTAAAAACAGAATATTCCGGCCAGGCACGAAGGTGCTTGGCAGACTTTCTCCTGAGCTATCCACGCCGGGTACTGGAATGTCATCGCGCGTCAAACTACTGCTTGCCAGTTCATTCAACAACGTAGTGTCCAGCACCTTGTGCACGGTCACGCCAAGCTCTTTCGACAGCTGCTGCGCGACCTCGATTTCCGCGCGGTGGCGCTGGCCATAGTCGAACGTAATGCAGTGGATTTCATCGTAGAGCGGCAACGCGTGGATCAAGCAGGTGGTGGAGTCCTGCCCACCGCTGAAAACGATAACGGCCTTTTTAGTCATGGTTCGTTCGTCCTTGTGATGCCCCGACATATCACGGGGCATTGAACCTAGCGCAAAGCCTCAATTCTGGTTGTGGGACGTTTCCGAAATGATGTATTCCAGCTTCCCTTTATTTCATTCCTATCCTCGGAATGGACGTGTGTTGAGCCCATTCTCCACCTCACTCAATCCGCACCAACTCCCCACGCAACACCACGCCAGACACTTGCACCTTCGGCAAACACTGATAGCTCCCGCTGTCGCTGCTCAAATCGCGTTTGCCAGCCCCCGCAATATTGATCACCGCATTGGCCCCGGCCTTTTTCGCCTTGCTCTGCAACGTCGCCAGCGTCGATTGCAGTGCCCAGAAGCAGGCGTCTTCATCCGACACTTCTTCGTTATGGGTGATTCGACTGCTGCTCACGGTGTTCAGCTTGCTGACGTTGGCCGGTAGCGCTTCTCCTGCCAGGTAGAACTTGACGCTGCCGTCCAGCAAGCCGATCTCGGTGGCGCGTTTCACGCCTTCACGGAAGTTCTGGAAGGTGGGTTCGTAGGCATTTTGCAGGGCGACGAGCTGGTCGCGGTCCGGGTCGGCGGCCAGTTGCTGGATCACGTCATCGCGCAGATAGGTGATCCAGCGGTTGTAGGTGCCGTGGATCCGGCCGTCCTGGTAGTCCAGGCCGCGGCTGTCGCGGTAGTCGATTTCGAACGAATTCGATGTGTAAGGGATGTCGATTTCGGCGTGGTGTTTGTCACGCACGGTGACGGCCGCTTTGATCATGCCGGGACGCGCCGACTGCACTACCCATTGGCGTTCGATCAACGCGGTGACGATGGCGCGGCTCATGCGGTCGTTGGTCAAGCCTCGGTCACTGGGGAAGTGTTCCTTGGYGGTGTACACCGGATTGCCGGTGCAACCGCCCAGCGCAACGGCCACGGCGAACAACGCGACGATGCGCTGGGACAGAGTCATTCCTTTTACTCCAAACGTGTTTCAGGTCAGTGCCAGCGACGGAAGATCAACGAGGTGTTGACGCCACCAAAAGCGAAATTGTTGTTCATCACGTATTCGTTGCTCATCTGCCGGAACTCGCCTCGCAGGTAATCCAGTTTGCCGCAGTGCGGGTCGACCTCGTCGAGGTTGAAAGTGTGTGCGTACAGGTCGCTGTTCATCATTTCAATGCTGAACCAGGACTCCAGCGCACCGCAGGCGCCCAGGGTGTGGCCGAGGAAGCTTTTTTGCGAACTGATCGGCATGTGCTCGCCGAACAATGCGCTGGTAGCCAGTGTTTCGGCGATGTCGCCCTGTTCTGTCGCGGTGCCGTGACCGTTCACGTAGCCGATGTCCGAAGGCTGAAGCCCGGCGTCTTCGAGGGCGAGTTCCATGGCCCGGCGCATGGTGAGTTGCTCCGGACGTGTGGTGTGTTGGCCATCGGCGTTGCTGCCGAAACCGACGAGTTCAGCATGAATGCGTGCACCGCGTGCCAAGGCATGTTCCAGCTCTTCCAGCACCAGCATGCCGCCGCCTTCACCGATCACCAGGCCGTCGCGACCCTTGTCATAAGGACGCGGGGTGGTTTGCGGGGCGTCGTTTTTCAGGCTGGTGGCGTAGAGCGCGTCGAAGACCATCGCTTCGGTCGGGCACAGCTCTTCGGCGCCGCCGGCGAGCATCAGTGGCAATCGGCCGAACTTGATCGCCTCGTAGGCATAACCAATGCCCTGGCTGCCGCTGGTGCAGGCGCTCGACGTCGGGATCAACCGACCGGTGAGGCCGAAGAAGATGCTGATGTTGGCAGCCGTGGTGTGCGGCATCATCCGCACATAGGAGTTGGCGTTCAGGCCTTCGGCCACCGAGTTGAGCAGCATGTTGCCGAACGCCTTGATCTCGTCGGTGCTGCCGGTAGATGAGCCGCAAGCGACGCCCATGCGCCCGTCCTTGATCGACTCGTCGCCCAGTAATCCGGCGTCGGCCAGTGCTTGCTCGGCAGCGCCCACAGCAAGCCGCGACACACGGCCCATGCTGCGCAGTTGCTTGCGGGTCCAGTGGCTCGGGACTTTGAAGTCATCGATGGGGCCGGCCAGGCGTGTATTGAGTTCGGTAAAGCGATCCCATTCGTCCATGCGCCGGATGCCGCTGCGGTTGGCCGCGAAGTTGCCGGCGATGGTTGCCCAGTCGCTGCCCAGTGAGGTGATGCCGGCCATGCCGGTGACGACAACGCGCTTCATCAGCACAGGCCTCCATTGACGGCCAGAACCTGCCGGGTGATGTACGACGCTTCCGCCGACATCAGGAAATTCACCGCGCCGGCCACCTCTTCAGGGGTGCCCATGCGCTGTGCGGGGATCATTTTCATCAGTTCTTCCACGGGCACGTTTTCATCGAGCATGGCGGTGTCGATCAGGCCGGGTGCGACGCAATTGACGGTGATTTTGCGTTTGCCCAATTCAATCGCCAGCGCCTTGGCCGCACCGATCAGACCGGCCTTGGAGGCACTGTAGTTGACCTGGCCACGATTGCCGATCAACCCCGACACCGAAGTGATGCAGACAATCCGCCCGGCAGCGCGACGACGAATCATCGGCATCATTACCGGGTGCAGCACGTTGTAGAAACCATCGAGGTTGGTGCGCATCACCACGTCCCAATCATCCTCGCTCAGCGCCGGAAAAGCACCGTCACGGGTCAGGCCGGCATTGAGCACCACGCCGTAATAGGCGCCGTGGGTGTCTACGTCGGCTTCGAGAATGGCTTTGCAGCTGGCGCGGTCGGAGACGTCAAATTGCAGGACACGCGCGTTGCGGCCCAAGGCTTCGATTTCGGCTTTGACGGCAATAGCGTCCGTCAGACCGCTTCGGCAATGCAGCACGATGTCATGCCCGGCCTGGGCCAGACGCAAAGCGATGGCGCGGCCGATGCCGCGGCTGGAACCGGTGACCAGTACGGATTCAGTCATGACTGGACTCCTTGGGATTCATGAAGATATTGAGCGGCCTGAGGCGGACGAAACACGTTCAGGCGTGCGGTGGCGTGGATGCCGGGGGCGTTGATATGGCATTCGAACACGCCCATGCCGTTGTCGTCTTCCAGTGACCGAATGCCATGGATGGTCAGTTCGGTGCCGACCGGGAAGTGCTCGACGTTGCATTCGAATTTGCGGCTGCCGAGCAGAAAACCCAGCTCCACCTCATCGCCGCGCTGGCGCGCATGGCAACCGGCATAGGCGGCGACACTCTGGGCCATTATTTCAATGCCGACCCAGGCCGGCAGGCTGCCGTCGGGACGGTTGAACAGACCGCCGGGCCTGACGGTCATGCGGGTGTGAATCTGCTCCTCGTCGAATGCAAGGATCTGCTCGATGAGGATCATGTCGCCAGCGTGTGGCAGCAACTCGGCGAGCGGCCAGTCAATCATGGTGCGTCTCCGATAATCAGGCTGACGTTGTTGCCACCGAAGGCAAAGGAATTGCTCATCAAATAGCGAGGTGCAATGGACGTCAGGCGATCCACCGGGGTCACCCAATGCAAGGCGGGCAACAGCGGGTCGGGCTGGCYGTCCCAGACGTGGGGCGCCAGGCTGTGGTCGAGGTTGTCCGGGCCCAGGCTCAGCCAGCAGAACGCGGCTTCCAGGGCACCGGCGGCGCCGAGGGTGTGACCGGTCATCGGCTTGGTCGACGAGCAGGGCACGCCTTGCGGGAACAGCGCGGCCACGGCAAGGCTTTCCATGGCGTCGTTGTGCTGGGTCGCGGTGCCGTGCAAGTTCAGGTAATGGATTTGCTGCGGTTGCAGGTTTGCGCGGTTCAGGGCTTTGCTCATGGCTTGCAGCGCACCACGGCCGCTCGGCTCTGGCGCCGAGATGTGGTGGGCATCGGAACTGGCGCCGCTGCCGAGCAGGGCGATGGCGTGGTCATCGCCAGCGGTTTTGCTCATCAAAAACAACGCGGCCGCCTCGCCAATGTTGATGCCGTTGCGGTTGACCGAAAACGGATTGCAGCGCTGCGCGGACACCGCTTCCAGGGCCGAAAAGCCGTTAAGGGTCAGTTTGCACAAGCTGTCGACGCCGCCGCATAACACCGCGTCGCACAGGCCCAGATCCAATAGACGCTGGGCACTCATCAGCGCCCGTGCGCTGGAGGTACAGGCGGTGGAAATCACATAGGCCGGGCCACTCAATTGCAGCCAGTCGGCGAGAAAACTGGCCGGTGCGCCGAGTTCTTGCTGCTGATAGTCGTATTCAGCGGGAAATTCGTCTTCGCGGATGTAATGGGCCAACCCACGGCTGGCCTCATCGATACCCGAGGTGCTGGTGCCCAGGATCACGCCGATACGATCGCGGCCGTAGGTCTGGATCGCCTGATCGATCTCTTCGCGAATTTGCAGGGCGGCTTCCAGCAACAATTGGTTGTTGCGGGTGTTTTGCTTTTTCAGCTCAACGGGGATCGGTGCCAAGTCGCCGCTGACCGCCGCCACCGGCAACGAGCGCTCTGGCACCCAGCCGGTTTCGACGCGCAGGCCTGAGCAATCGCCGGCAAACAGATTGGCGGCGACTTCGCGTTTGCCACGACCCAATGCGCAGATCACCCCGAGGGCATTCAAATAGGCGGTCATGGTGCCTCCCCGCTCAGCGGCGTGACTTCATACCGGGGCCCCTTGGGCAGGTTCAACTCAAAGGTCATGGGTTGTGAATAAAGGACATCCCAGTGTGTTGGCAGGGACCGTTGCCTGCCGTGTTGCCAAGCGGTGGGGTAGTTGCCCGACAGCTCATCTTTGGGGGTCAGGGCAAACAGTAACGCGGCGAACAACTCCCGGGCTTCCGGGTTGGGCGGCAACAGACCGTCGGCCTGCCACTTTCCATCGGTCAATATCTGCCGCGCCTGCGGAATGCCCAGCAAATCCATCATCGACCAGCGAAGCCCCGCTTCTTCATGCTGGATCACCAAAACCCAGTCCTGACGTTGCGCGGCTTCCAGGCGCTGGATGTGCAATTGCAGCGGCAACGACAGCTTCGGGATGTGCTCGGGCAGCGGTGCCTGGCTGGCGCAAGCACTCAGCAACAGCAGGCAGCCCAGGAGCAGAAAACGGATCATCAGGCATTACCTTCAAAGGATGTGCGCCGCACACTAGCGGTCCTGTCATTCATGTGACATCTCTTGCGCAGAGTTCTGACAACACCCGCAGCCGGCGCTTGGGTTCACTGACGAACGGGTTGCGTTCGTCCCAGGCATAACCGGCGAGAATCGCGCTGATCATGCGGCGGATGTCCGGTGAGCTGCCTGGATGGTAGATCACATCCTGGAACGTCCCGGCGTACCAGCCTTCGACGTAGCAGCGGAAAGTGTCGACGCCGCGCTTGAGTGGTTCGGCGAACTCGGTTTGCCAGTCGACGCGTTCACCTTGCAGTTGGCGATGCAGAACCCCGGCGGCCATGCTCGCCGAGCGCATGGCGATGGTTACCCCGGAAGAGAACACCGGGTCGAGGAACTCCGCTGCGTTGCCGAGCAGCGCAAAGCCGGGGCCGTGCAGGGTTTTGACGTTGGCCGAGTAACCGCCGATGGTGCGCGCAGGCGTATCCCATCGCGCATGTTCAAGCACGCCGGCCAGGCTCGGCGTTTCAGCGATGAACCCGCGCAGGCATTCATCCAGATCCTCCATGCGCCCTTCGAAATGTTCGGCGGCGGCCACTACCCCCACCGAGCAACGACCATTGCTGAACGGGATGGTCCAGAACCAGATGTCGCGATGGATCGGGTGGGTGGTAATGAGGATTTTTTCCCGCTCGAAGGCCGGGCTGTCGATGTTGTCTTCGATGTGGGTAAACACGGCCTGGCGCACCGGGAAGTTCGACGGCGCTTCAAGGTCCAGCAGGCGTGGAAGCACACGGCCGTAACCGCTGGCATCGAGCACGAAATCGGCTTCGATGCGGTACTCGCTGCCGTCCTCGCGGCGCACGTCGAGCTGCGGTTTTGGCAAACTGAAATCCACGCTGACGATGGCTTCGCCGTAACGAACGTCCACGCCTTGCAGTGCGGCCTGGTCGGCCAGCAGCTTGTCGAAATCGGCGCGCTGGACCTGGAACGTGGTCGGTTTGCCGTGGCTGAACGTATCGCCGAAATCAAAGGCGCTGTACTGCTCGCCCCAGGCGAACGCGGCTCCGTTCTTGAGCTGGAATCCCGCAGCGTTCACGGCATCGAGCATGCCGGCTTCTTCAACGAAATCCAGGCAATGCGACAACAGACTTTCGCCGATGGAAAACCGGGGAAAGTGTTGGCGCTCGATCATCAGCACATCGTGACCGTTGCGCTTGAGCAGCGCGGCCGCGATCGCCCCTGAGGGCCCCGCGCCGATGACGACGACTTGTCGACGTTCCATTTCAACTGTTGGCACGGGGGCTCCTTGCCGGGGCGGCGATATTCAAAGGGGGGCTATGCAGGCCGGCGAGTGCCGGCAGCAGGGTCGCGATCAGACCCATCACCATCAACGCAAAGTACAGCGCCGGGCTGATGAGCTGTTGTTGCAGCAGCAGATTGAGAAAGACGATCTCGCTCAAACCGCGAATATTCAGCAGCAGGCTTTCCCGCCAGCGGCTGGCACCCTCAAAGGAGGCGCCGGCCCAACGGAGTCCCAGCCAGTTGCCCAGCAGCTTGCTGCCAATCGGCAACAGCAACAGTGCCGCCAATTGGACCCAGCCGAGGCTGGCCATGGCCGCGTGAACGTTAATCTGCACGATGCCGAACGTCAGGATCAGCGGAATAGCGATCCATGTTTGCAGGCGGCTCATCCAGATCGCGGGGACGGGCAACACCAACGGTACTTTCAGCATGGCCATGCACAGCAGATAGCCAATGCCGAAAATCAGCGCATTGAGTTTGAAGTGCTCGGCGACCACCAGCAGCGCAAAGAAGCCGCCGCTGTGCAGCAATGGCTGGCGCAAACCAATCAGACGCAGCAGCAACGGCAGGCAAGCGCCGGCCAGCGGCAGCAGCAGGCTGCTGACGTGCAGACTGCCTTGGGCAAAACCGAACAACGTCCAGCAGGTCAGGTCGATGAGGATCGCGGTCTGCACCAGACGCCGGGTGGCCGTGGGCGGGTAGTTGATGTGCCGCAGGTAAAGGTACAACACCGGGATCGCGGTGATGGCGAACACCAGCCCCACTGCCAATGAACTGATCCACGGTTGCGCCGGCAGCAGCCATGCCGCCGTCGCCAGCCCGCCAGCGAACGGAATGGCAAAACTCGGCAGGGCAATTTTCAGGCTCTGGCGGTCCAGCCGCAGATCGATCACGTCGCTGAGAATGTTCCCCAGCAGCAAGGCAAAGCTCAGGCTGTAGAGATTCTTCAGCCATGCCGGCGAGATCAGTTCGGCGCCGCTGAGCTGCCAACCGGGTTCGATCCACAAATACATCAGCAATGGCAGGCCGAAGGTGGCCAGCAGCAACTGGCTGACGATTGGAATCAGCCCGAAACGGCGACCCACACGCGTCGCCACCGCAAACATCACGAGGGCCATCAGCCAAAACAGGACGATCATCATGCTGCCGGCTCCGCAACCGCAACGTCGTGGGCCTGGCGACCGGCCCACGGCGCCAGGATGAAGCTGAACGCCAGGCCAAGGCTCACCGCCAGCCCGAAGTTGCTCACCGCCGGTGTGCTGGACACCGCGAGCAGACCGAACGACAGCCATGTGGTCAGCGCCGCCAGCAAGGTGCCCAGCAGGCTCACCGCTGCGCCACCGACCTGTTCACGCATGAGGATTGCGTAATCGACGCTGATCGCCGTCACCAGCAACAGGCCGAACAGGCTGAACAGCGTCAACGGTTGCCCCAACCAGCCGAGGCTGGCCAGGCTGCACAGCGCGGCCAGCAACGGCAGCGCGACGATTCGCAGGGCGCCGCCGAGACCAAAGGGCAGGATCAATACCAGCACGATCAACACGCAGGAAGCGAGCTTGAGTTCCGCGGCGCTGATCTGGGTCGCCGCAAACACGTCGTTCAATTCACCGAGACGATCGACCAGTTCGACCCCCGGCAAGTCCAGCGCCTGCACGCGCAGCAGCGCCGGGTTGTTCAGGCCTTGCAAGCTGACCATCGCCGCCACATCACCGTCATCGGTCACGCCCAGCCACAGTGGGCGGTAGGGCTCGGCCAGCGGCCCGGTCAGCGCAGCGTCGATGTCTTCGGTGGGCAATGCCTGCAGTGTTGTCAGCTCTTCTTGCAGTGCTTGCACCGGTACGCCGATGTCGAGCAGTGGTTGCCAGTATTGCGGCAACCGGGTCAACGCCTCACGCACTTGCAGCTGGTCACTTGGCTGGCTGACCAGTTGATTCAGTGACAGGTAGCCCTTGAGTTTTTCCAGGCTGACCAACTGATCCAGGCGCTCGCTCAACGCCGTTTGGCGTTCCAGCAGCTCCTGCTGATTGGCACCGCGCACCAGGAAAAACTGGCTGGTCGGTTGAAAACCGGTGATCCGCGCAATGGTCCGGGCTTCGTCAGTCAGTTGCTGCGGTGCACCGATCCACTGGCGGATGTCATTGCGGCTTTCGAGTTGCACCAGGCCACCCACGCAGAAGGCAATCAGCAGGGCCAGCAACACGGGTGTGCTGGCATGTTTGAGTAGCGCTTCACGCAGGTTCAGCAAAAATTCACAGACCCGTAGCGGCCATTGCGCCGGACGGATATCCGCGCCCTTGAGCAGCGCCGGAAGCAGGCAGACGGCGGACAGATAAGCACCGAGCAGGCCGGCGGCGGAAAACACGGCGATCTGGGTCAGGGCCGGAAATGGCGTCCAGGCCAACGCGAGGTAGCCGATGCAACTGGTGATCAGGCTCAATGTCAGGCCCGGCAGCGTCAGGCGCAATGCAGGCCAACTGTGCCAGGGTTTCAGGCTCCAGCTTTTCGACAGGTAATGCAGCGGGTAGTCGACGGCTACGCCGATCAGGCTGGAGCCGAGTACCAACGTCATCACATGCATATGGCCAAACAGCGCCACGCAAGCCACCGCGCCAAACAGCATGCCCACCACGACCGGCACGAACGCCAGCAACACCCGCCAACGCCGGAAGGCCAGTAACAGCAGCAACAGAATGCCGAGGGTGGCGCCGCCACCGACCCAGGTCATCTCGCGGGAGGCTTGTTGCTGACCGTTGGCGGCGTAGAGCAATCCGCTGGCGGCCAGCAATTGCACGTCAGACTGAGCCGCTTGTTCGCGGCTGTGTTTGAGAAGGTCTGCCACTTGCAACGGCAGGTTCATGTCAAACGCATTGCCTGTGGCTTTTGCCCGCAGCAACACCCAGCTCATGCCGTCGGCATCGGCGATCAAGGCGCCACTGCCGATGTCCAGTTGCACGGTGCCGCGTTGCGGCTGGCTGTTCTGGATGCGCCCGGTCAGGCCCAGCCAGTCATCCTGGCTCGGCACCAGGCTGAAACTGGTGAACGGGTCGAACAATGCTTGTACCCGCTGCTGGATGAAGGTGTCGGGGTGCTCAACCAGTTGCTTGCGATCCGCCTCGGACAGCATCGCCAATCGGCCTTTGAGCAGTTGTGTACGCAGGGCGGGCAAGTCGGCCTGCAACGTCCACTGGACCTTCTCGAACAATCCGCTGGCCTGCCATTGCTCACCCAGTTTCTGCGCCATGGCGATAGCGTGTCCGCGATCCTTGTGGCCGACCAGCATCAGCATTTCGCGGTTCAGCGGTTCTTGCATGCGTTGTTCGGCGCGCAGTTCCAGTGCGTCCGGCGCCGTGCCCGGCACCAGGTCCATCAGGTTGGCCGACAGGGGCGCGCCGCCACGCCATTGCCAGCCGGCGAGCGCGAGCACTGCCAGCAGCAGGATCAGGAACAGCCATGGCAGTCTGCGTTCACTCGGCAAAGTCATGTTGCTCCGCGGTACTCAACGGTTCGGCGCTGGTGGTGTCCTGCATGCGCAATAGCGTGCTGTCGCCCTGGGTTTCCAGCAGTTCGATGCTGTGCACCAATTCTCCGCCAGTGATGTTGATCTGGTTGAACACCTGCTTGAGCAGCAATGAGCGCGGGGTCAATGTCAGTGTCCAGTTCTGTGCCTCGCCAGTCAGGGACAGCTCGAAATCCCGTTGCAGACCGCTGCTGTCGCCTTGCAGGACGGCGAGGAACAAGCGGTTTTGCTCGGCACCGGCGCTTTTGCCCGGCAGCATTTGCCAACCGTTGGCGTCTCGCCGGGCTATGCCCTTGGTGGTGATGCGGTAATCCTGCTGCAACGGCGTTTTCAACAACCACAACAGGCCATTGTTTTTCGCGAGTACGAAGGTGCCCTTGCTGGTCAGCGGCTGGGGCAGGGCGCGCAGGTGTTTTTCCTGGATGAAATGGCCGTGGATCACATCGGGCCTGGCCAGTTGATCGCTGAGCTGTTGCAGGTCGAAAGCCTGCGCCCACGAAGAAAAGCCAAGCACCACCACAAACATGTAGCAGCTGCCGAGCCCGCGAGGCTGCGTCCGGCGGCGAAGCCGTCGCAAAACCTGAGCATTCGGTGCATCAAGCGAAACGCCAGGCGTCTGCTGCGCAGCCGGACGCAGGCTTCGCCAGCTGCTACAGGTCGAACGCAGGCTGCTACAGAGGGTCTTCAGCAGGTTCATGCGAGCCTCCTTTCGACAGCGTCGATGAAAACCTTCGGCGAGGCCAATTGCATTTCGCGGCTGGCCATGTCGACGGCGACTTGCACGGAGCTGGCGCGGGTCAGGCGTTCGCCGGTGTCCAGGTCACTGATCAGGTAGTTGATCTTCAACCGGTTCTCCCACTCCACCAGATTCGCCCGCACGTTCAGCTTCTGCCCGAACACCGCGCCGCGCACGTAGCGCAGTTGCAAGTCGATGACCGGCCAGGCGTAACCCGACTCGGACATCGCCGTGTAGTTGTGGCCGATCTTGTCCAGCAGTGCGCAGCGGGCCACTTCCAGGTATTTGACGTAATGGCCGTGCCAGACCACCTGCATGGTGTCGACGTCAAAGAACGGCACGAGGATTTCCGTATCGGTGTGAAGCACTCCCTTGCTACGCATGCAGCCTCCAGTGTTGCTCGGCAATTCGTTTCAGGCACAGGCGCAATTCGCCTTCCAGAGCGCGATCTTCGATGACCGGCGGGAAGTCTTTGGCCAGCTCGAAGTGCATGGCGGCAAGGGCCGGCGGCAACGGGCGCGCGTCTTCAGCCTTGCTGCGCAGCCAGACGCCCTGATTGGCGGCAAGCAGGGTCGCAGCGGCGACCTGTTCGGTCAGCTCCAGCACGCGAATCGCATCGCGGGCGGCGATGGTGCCCATGCTCACTTTGTCCTGGTTGTGGCATTCGGTGGAACGGGAGAACACGCTGGCCGGCATCGTATTTTTCAGCGCTTCGGCCGTCCAGGCGCTGGTGCCAATCTGCACGGCTTTGAAACCGTGATTGAGCATCGCCCGATCTGCGCTGGCGCCGGACAGATTGCTCGGCAAGCCATGGTTGTATCGCTCATCCACCAGCAGCGCGAGCTGGCGATCCAGCAGGTCGGCGACGTTGGCCACCAGGTTCTTCAGGCTGTCCATGGCGAACGCGATGTGGCCGCCGTAGAAGTGACCGCCGTGCAGCACGCGCTCGGCTTCGGCGTCGATGATCGGGTTGTCGTTGGCGCTGTTGAGTTCGATTTCGATGAACGAACGCAGCCAGTTCAGGCTGTCGGCCAATACGCCGAGGACGTGGGGGGCGCAACGCAGTGAGTAGCGATCCTGCAGGCGATGCAGCGGTGCGGTCGGCGCGTCGATCGCCAGATCCTTGCGCAGCCACGCGGCAACTTGCATCTGCCCCGGGTGCGGTTTGGTGGCGAACAGGCGCTCGTCAAAGTGTTCCGGGTTGCCCTGCAAGGCGACGACGTTCAGCGCGGTGATGCGCGTCGCCAGTTGCAGCAGGTAGTCGGCGCGGGCGAAGGCCAGGCAGGCAAGGCCGGTCATCACGGCGGTGCCGTTCATCAGCGCCAGGGCTTCCTTGGGGCGCAAGACCAGCGGCTGCCAGCCGAGTTCGCGGTGGACGTCGGCCGCCTGTCGGCGTTCGCCACGGAACATCACTTCGCGCTCGCCCGACAGGGTCGCAGCCACATAGGACAACGGCGTCAGATCACCGCTGGCACCCACCGAGCCTTCCTCCGGGATCAGCGGCAGAATGTCGTGTTCGAGGAACGCTTGCAGGCGTTCCAGCAGCTCTACGCGAACCCCGGATACGCCGTGGCACAGTGACTGCAAACGCGCGGCGAGCACTGCGCGGGTAGCCTGTTCGTCGAGCAATTTGCCCAGGCCGCAGCCGTGGAAGGTATACAGATGACGGGGCAACGCCTCGACGTGATGCAGCGGCACCGCGACTACGCAGGAGTCGCCATAACCGGTGGTCACGCCATAGATCACCCCTTCCTTGTCCAGCAGGGAGTCGAGGAATCGCGCGCCCTTGGCAATACGCTCGCGGTACGCGGGATCGCCCTGCAACTGCGTCGGCACCTGACGGTTGGCCAGGGCCAGCACGTCTTCGATGCGCAAAGGGAGTTCGCCGAAGGTTACCGGCTCATGCATTGGCGTCGTCATCGGTCTTCCAGAAAGGGTAAAAGTTGAACCATTGTTGGGGCGCTTCAAGGCAATAGTGACCCAGGCACGCGGCGTAGCGGGATGCCCACTGATGAATGACCTGCTCGCGGTCGCTGCGTTTCCACGTCACGGCCTCGGCGAAGGGTTCGAGGGTCACTCGATATTGGCCTGTCGGTTTCTTCAGGCACATCAACAGATTGATCGGGCACTTCAGCAAACCGGCCAGCAGCCATGGGCCTTGAGGGAATGCTGCCTGATGGCCGAGAAAGTCCACGGTCACTGTGCGTGCGCCGTGCAGTGGCACGCGGTCGCCGGCAATCGCCAGCCATTCGCCGCGCTCAAGGCGCTCATGCAATTGCAGCATGATGACCGGGTCCAGCTCACTGACCTGGATCAGCCGCAGATTGGTCGCGCCGGCCTCGCCCAGCAAGCGGTTGAACTGCTCGGCGTGCTTGGTGTGTACGAGGACGTTCATCGTGACTTTTTCGCCGATTTCCGCCAATGCGCGGCAGACCTCGAGATTGCCCAGATGCGCCCCCACCAGCATTTGCCCGCGGCTGCCACGCAGTTGATTGCGCAGCAGTGCCGGGTCGATGATTTCGATCTGGTCGATGCTCAGCTTGCCATTCCATACGTCGAGCTTGTCGAGCATGGAGTCGGCGAACGCCATGAACTGACCGAACACGCGCCAATGCGTGGGGCGCAATTCGTTGCGCGCGCTCCAGTCGGCGAGCCGTTGCTGGTATTGCCAGGCGCTGTGGCGGGCACTGCGGCCGAACAGGAAAAAGTACAGGACGATGCCGTACAGCAACGGACTCAGCAGGCGCCGACCCAGTACCTTGGCGCCGAACGCGGTGAGCTTCATCAGCCAGAAGCTGCCGCGCTCCTGGCGGTCGGCCCAGTGTTTCTTGTCTACGTTGCTGCTCATGCTCGCCACCGTCGCCAGAGGATCACCGGGGCCCGCAGCAACATGCCGAAGAACAGCCGGGTGTGCATGCTGGAAATCAGCACATTGTCGTGAAACAGGCGGAAATGCGAGACGCCGTCCAGCGGGTAGTGAACCTTGGTCGGCAACCACTGCATCGGCTGGTTGCGCCAGGCCAGGCGCACGAGGATGTCCGAGTCGAAGTCCATGCGCTTGCCGATCTTCGCCGAATCGATCAGTGCCAGGGTGGGTGGCAAGGGATAGACGCGAAAGCCGCACATGGAATCGCGAATCTGCAAGGACAGCGTGTTGATCCAGACCATGACGTGCGTCAGGTAGCGGGCATACAGGCGGCCCTTGGGTACGCTGGCGTCATATTGCGGGTAGCCGCAGATCACCGCGCGAGGCTCGGCGCGTGATTTTTTGATGAACAGCGGCACGTCTTGCAGGTCGTGCTGGCCGTCGGCGTCCACTTGTAACGCATGGCTGAAGCCCAGGCGTGAAGCTTCACGCAAGCCGGTCATGACCGCACCGCCCTTGCCCTGGTTGGCGGCCAGGCGGATCAGGTAAACCATTTCGCGCTGGGCCAGTCGATCGAGCACCCTGGCGCACGCCGGACTGCTGGCGTCGTCGACCAGAATGCACGGCAGGTTGCTGGCAATCAGCGCCTCGACCACCGTGCCGATCGCGGTTTCGTGGTTGTAGACCGGGACGATTGCGCAGGGGTTATGCATCGCTGGAAGCCTCCAGCAGAATCCGCCCACTGGAGCAGGTTGCGGTCTCGTTGCGATAGGCGAAATACAGTTTGCTGCGTTCCGGGTCAAAACGCAGGTGCAACTGGATTTCGTCGCCCGGGCGCACCAGTTGCTGGAACTTCAGCACTTCCATGCCGGCGAATTTTGCTGGCAGGGCCATCAATTGTTGACCCAGGCTCAGCGCCCAATCCACCTGCACCACACCGGGCAATACCGGGGTTTGCGGGAAGTGGCCGCTGAAGTAAGCGAGGTCTGGCGGGACTGCGAGTTGCAGGCTCCATTCGCCCTCGACTTCAACCTGTTCGAGCACTTCGGGTGCTTTGACCCGAGGTGCCAGCAACAGGGCTTCGACGTCGGCCTGCGGCAGTTTGCCTTGAGCATTCAGTGGCAATTGTCGCAGCAATCGCCAGCGCCGGGGCAGGGCGAGGGCTTCGCAATGCTGGCTCAGGTGCTGACGCAGTGCTTCTGTAAGGGTGCGTCGACCTTGATTGCGCAAGGAATGCAGCCCTGATTCGCTGAGCACCAGCAGTGCACCCAGCGAGGCGCGGTTTTCCTGGACCACACCGAGGCGCGCCTCCGCGACCCATTCATGCGCCATCAGCGCTTTTTCCAGCATGGGCAGCGAGATGCGTTTTTCTTCCAGTTTGACGATCCGGTCCAGGCGTCCCAGCAATTCGAAACGACCATTGGCTGCGATTCGCGCCGCATCAGCGGTGTGTTCGATGTGGCCGACCGGCAAGTAGGGAGATTTGATCAACAGCGCGCCGTCGCTGTCCTGGCTCAACTCGACACCGGCGAACGGCTGCCAGAGATCGCTGCCCTGACGCCAGGCGATGCCGCCGGTTTCTGAACTGCCGAGGATTTCTGTCGGCCATTGGCGCAAGCGTTGGTGCAGGCTTTGCGCGGCCTCGGCGGGCAAGGCGCCGCCCGAGGAAAACACCCGGCGCACAGCGCTCAAGGCAGGCCAGTCGAGGTTATCGCCCATGCGCTTGAGCAGCGCCGGACTGGCGACCCAGGCGAACACCGGGTGTTCGCGACTGGTGCGCTGCAGGTCTTCCGGGAACGCCAATTGCTTGCGCACGAACGGCCGCCCGGCGCACAGCGGCCACAGCACGCGGAACAGCAAGCCATAGATGTGTTGGGTGGCGACGCTGCCAATAATGCAAGCCTGACCCAGATCAGCGCCCCAGAGTTGCTCCAGTGCCTGAACTTCATTGGCCATTTGCCGCAGGGTTTTGTCGATGCGCTTGGGGTCGCCACTGGAGCCAGACGTGCAAAGGCTCAGTTGGCAAGTGTCCAGATCCAGTGCGGCGGCAGTGAGAGGCGGATGGCGGTAATCGCTCAGGTGCGCATCATCGGCCAGATCAGTCAGCCACAGATCGACTTCACTGGACCAGCGTTGGCGGGTCTGGGGTTGCAGATCGGCCGGCAGTAGCACGCTGACGCCGGCACGCCAGGCACCGAGCAGGGCAATGGCGAGGTCGGCGGCGTCTTCAAGGTGCACGGCGATGCGCTGCACGTTTTGCGCTTGCAGGCCGGCCGCCAGGCGCAGGGCCTGTTCGCACAGTTGTGCGTGATTCAACGCCGGTTCGGCCGTGACGGCACGTTCCGGCTGAGCCTTGAGCAACAGTTGCTCAAGTGTTATCCAATTCATCAGTGGCCTCGTACCCGTTGTCGTATCAGCCATTCAATGGCAAACAGCAGGCCCATCAACCCGTAGGAAATCAGGCCGGTGTACAACATCCACCAGCTCAGCGGCGCCCAAAGAGTCAGGGCAGCGGCGAGCAATCCGTTAAAGACGAAAAACACACACCAGACGATCGTCACCTGGCGGGTATAAATAATGGCCCTGGCCGGCAGGTGCGGTTCACGCAGACGTGCCAGACGCTCGACCATCGGCAGGCCGAACCGGAGGCTCAAACCAAACAACCCGAGCATGAACACGCTGATCAGCACCGGGTACCAGCGCAGCAACAGCGGACTGTCGAACAGGGCCAGCAACAGGCAAAAAACCATTGCGGTGATCGCCATCCACAGGCTGCCGGGACGGCGTGCACCGAGCAGCGCTCGCGCCAGCCACAGGCTGCCGAGCAACAGGCCGAACTGCCACGGAGCAAAATGTTCCATGCCGAAATACACCGCGAAGGGGTACAACAGGCCTGCGAGCAGCAGGCCAAGGCCGACCAGTCGGCTCATGCGGCAGGTTGAACCAGGCGAAAGACGGCCTCGACCACGTCGCTGACAGTACGCACCGATTTGAACTCTTCGGCGGCGATTTTTTTGCCGGTCTGGCGCTTGATGTGATCGATCAGGTCGACGGCGTCGATGCTATCGATTTCCAGATCCTGATACAGGTTCGATTCCAGGCTCACGCGCGCAGGGTCCAGCTCGAAGAGCTCGACCAAAGCATCACGCAGGGTGTTGAAAATGTCGTCACGAGTTTGCATGGTCCGGTCTCAAGCTGCCTGTTTTGCAGTGACGAACGCCGCAAGGCTCGCCACGTTAGTGAAGTGATCACGGGTGTCTTTGGCGTCGGCGTCGATTTTGATGCCGTATTTTTTCTGGATGGCCAGGCCGAGCTCCAGAGCGTCCACCGAATCCAGGCCCAGGCCTTCGCCGAACAGTGCCTGATGGCTGTCGATATCTTCGGCACTGATGTCTTCGAGGCCGAGGGCATCGATGATCAGTTCTTTGATGTCACGGTGCAGATCGCTCATCTTCGGCGAGCTCCTTGATAAAGTAAGTATGCAAATAATCGTTGAGCTTGCGCGATGCCTGAGGTGCAGGGCCTAGCGCTGCGAAAGCTTGTGGGTCTATATCGGCCCCGACACAGAAACTGAAGTGCACGCGGCGTTTCGGGATCCGATACCACGGCTCGGCCTTGGTTAACGTCGTAGGGCTGACCTTGATGATCACAGGGGTGAGGATTTTCGCACCGCGCAAGGCGATTGCCGCGGCCCCCCGATGAAAGGCCGGCGCCTCGCCAGGCTGGGTGCGCGTGCCTTCGGGAAAGATGATCAAGGTCTGGCCTTCTTTCAACGCGTTGGCAGCGGCGTCGAGCATGTCCATGCTGCCGTCGTTGCTGATGTATTCGGTGCGCCGTAGCGGGCTGCGGGTAAAGGGATTCTCCCAAAGGCTTTGTTTCACGACGCAATTGGCGTGACGCACCAGGCCGATCAGAAACACGACATCAATCAGCGAGGGGTGATTGGCGATAATCATTTGCCCTGGGCGACCCAGTTGTTCCGCGCCCTGGATGTCGTAGGTCAGGACGCCGGTGCGGGCCATGAACCGAACAAATAACCAGAAGCAGCGACTGACGGTCTGTCGCGCGCGCAGCCGATGGGTCCGCGCATCGCCGGGAAAGCAATTGAGCAACGGAAAAACCACCAGTCGCAGGCACAGGCCACCCAACCCGAACAGGGTGAAGCTTGCGGCAGTGGCCAGCAGGCGCCAGTAATAGGCGTCGCGGTTTTTTTCCGTTACGGAGTGCGATGCCAGGTCCATACACGATTCTTCCAGGCATGTTGGCAGGTGGTTTGCTGGCCGAGCAGGTTGCGAACCAGATTCAGGGCATGGGGCCAGTGGGCGTTGGACAACTCATCCGTCGCGCTGTTCAGCGTCAGCTGCCAGTCGGTACCGGGTGTCAGTAACAGACCGACGGCATACGGAAACGGGACATCGTCGATCCATGTCTCATAGGCATTGGGCGGTTGTTCTTCGGCGATAATCAACAGGACGGCAGGCGCGCCTTCGTCCAGCATTGCAGCGGCTTCCAGCATGCCGTGTTCCAGCCCGTCACCGGCGGCGGCGAGGGCGGTCATTTCGCTGGTTTCGCCGCGCATGATCGACCAAAGCCCAATGACGGCGTTGTGCACGGACAAACTGAATTGAGTCGGCGACAGCGGTTGGTCGGCGGCCAGATCGCTGAGGATTTCAAACGTGCGAGGTGTTTCGCCATGTCGGGAAACAAACACCAACGGCAAGTCCTGGCGACCCTCAGCCAAGGGCCAGCCGACACTGAATGCCATGCGCGCCAAACGGCTGAGTCGTCGGCGCTGCATGGCGGGCAGAAAAGACACGTCGGGTGCGACATCGCTGCTCGCAAGCACCACCGGTTGTCGGCTCCATGCCTGCCATTCGTCCACGCTTTCGAGCCCAGGAGCCCATGCGCGCCATTGGGCGATGTTGAAATTAATCACAGACATACATCCCGCCCTGCAGGGCTTCGTTGACGCGGTGAGCCGCAAAAACAGCGGCAGACCTTACGTGACGCGTAGCGCCGAGTGGCGCGCATTATCCCGGTGCTACGGGCGCGTAGCAAATACTGGTTACATTTTGCGCAATGAATGTACCGTCCGGTTCGCTAAAAGCTATCGTTTCGCCATTATCCATAGCTGGATGTTCACGTCTGTCGGCCTTTTGCCCGGAGTAACGGTGAGATTGCGGCTTTTCAATTGGGATATTGGAGCTGACCGTGTAGTCCTTGCGCCAAAGCGGTAGCTAAGCAATGCCGTGGACTACTACACTCGGTCATTCCTGGATACACGGAGGTTTTGACATGCGGCGCGTGGTGTTTAATCAAAAAGGTGGCGTGGGCAAGTCCAGCATTGCCTGCAATCTGGCGGCGGTCAGCGCCAGCGAGGGCTATCGCACCCTATTGGTGGATCTCGATGCCCAGGCCAACTCCACTCAGTACCTGACGGGGCTCACCGGTAATGACATCCCGATGGGCATTGCCGATTTCTTCAAGCAAACCCTTTCCTCCGGCCCGTTTTCGAAGAAAAACCAGGTCGATATCTACGAAACACCGTTCGACAACCTGCACGTGGTCACCGCCACTGCCGAGCTGGCAGATTTGCAGCCCAAGCTTGAAGCCAAGCACAAGATAAACAAGCTGCGTAAGTTGCTTGAAGAGCTTGGGGAAGATTACGACCGGATCTACCTGGATACGCCGCCCGCACTGAATTTTTATGCGGTATCGGCCTTGATTGCCGCGGATCGTGTATTGATCCCTTTCGATTGCGACAGCTTCTCGCGTCAGGCGTTGTACGGTTTGCTGGCGGAGATCGAAGAATTGAAGGAAGACCACAACGAAGGCCTGGAAGTTGAAGGCATCGTGGTCAACCAGTTCCAGGCCCGCGCCAGCCTGCCCCAGCAAATCCTCGACGAGTTGATCGCCGAAGGCTTGCCGGTCCTGCCGGTGTATCTGGCCAGTTCAGTGCGAATGCGCGAATCTCACCAGGCCAACACGCCGCTGATCCACCTCGACCCCCGGCACAAGCTGACCCAGCAATTCGTCGAACTGCACGCGCTGCTGGAAAATGCTTGACCCCAGCTAGTGCCACCGAGCAAATGTGGGCGTGAGCAGGCTCCCACATTTGATTCGAACTGGTTTAAATCCCCTGGCTACGCAACCAGCTCATCAATTGAGGTAACGGAAAAGCCCCGCTCTGGCGCGCCACTTCCCGGCCGTTCTTGAACAGAATCAGGCTCGGAATCGAGCGAATCCCCAACTGCGCCGACAACTGCTGGTTTGCCTCGCTGTCCAGTTTCGCCAGCCGGCACTTACCTGCCAATTGCCCCGCTGCCTGCTCGAACACCGGCGCAAACGACTTGCACGGCCCGCACCAGTCCGCCCACACGTCAACCAGCAACGGCAGGTCGCCTTTGATCTGGCTGGCGTAATCGCCTTGCTTCAATTCAAACGGCTTGCTCAGCAAGACCTCGGCCTTGCAGCGACCGCACTTTGGATGATCGTTGAGGCGCTCGGCGGGGATGCGGTTGAGGCCGTTGCAGTGGGGGCAGGGGATGAGGAGTGGGTCGGTCATGGTTGGCTCTGAGTTGGACAGTCTATGTGCCAGTTCTGGAGTCGAGCATCGCGTTTATCAAGGCTGTAACGTGTAGTCCTTAGCTTTCTTCAGTTGCGGACAGGGACTACATGTATTGACTCTCCTGCTGATATACGGCGAAAAATTACACCTTTAGTCTTTTCCGCAGCAGTTTCGAACTGGCGATTTTACTTTGGAGTCCTTTGTACCAATGACGGCTAGATCCCCTCAGCGTTTTTCAATCCTAGAGCTCCTAACCAACGCCAAGCGCATCAAAACTCTAAATGTCGAGACTGCGTTTGCGCGAGACGGAGGCTTTGTGGGGCTTGAAGATGTTTGGCGTGATCTGAGTTTCGATCAGAGTCAGAAGCAGGAAAGCGCCATACGTGAAGCCTTGTTGACTCACGACGAACAACTGATCTCCAAATGCTTGCCCCACTCCGGCGGCCGTTCGGCATAACTGTCCATTCCCGGCTGTTCCTCGAACGGATTGCTCAGCACGGTGTGCAGCCGACGTACCTCTGAATAGTCGCCGCTCTCTGCCGCATCAATGGCTTTCTGCGCCAGATAGTTACGCAGGATGTACAGCGGATTGACCGCATGCATCCTTTGGCGACGCTGTTGCTGATCGGCTTCGCCTTCGCGGGCTACCCGGGCGACGTAACGCTCGCCCCAGGCATCGAACCCCTTGATGTCGACGAAGTCATCGCGCAAGCGGGCGACCGCCTGTTCCGGGGACTCTTCCCCGAGGCGGCGGAAGAACAGGGTGTAATCGACGCCACTGTTCTGCATCAGTTGCAGCAGGTGCTCGAGTAGCTTCTGGTCATCGTCTTGCGCGGTGGTGAAACCGAGGCGGCGGCGCATCAGGTCCAGATAGTGGGCCTGGAACAGCGGCAAATACAGGCCGAGGGTTTCGCGCAGGGCCTCGACGCTGATGAACGGTGTCAGGGCCTGGGCCAGCGCGCTGAGGTTCCATTGACCGATCGGCACCTGATTGCTGAAGGAGTAGCGACCCTGGTCGTCGGAGTGGTTGCAGATGAAGTTGGCATCAAAGTCGTCGAGGAAGGCGAAGGGGCCGAAGTCGAAGGTGATGCCGAGGATCGACATGTTGTCGGTGTTCATCACCCCGTGACAGAAGCCATAGGCCTGCCACTTGGCGATCAGTTCGGCGTTGCGCTCGACGATTTCACGGAACATCGCCAGGTAGGGTTCCGGTTGTTCCAGGCATTCGGCGAAATGCATGGCCAGCACATGTTCACCGAGTTCTTTCTGCATTTCGGGACGTTTGGTGTAGTAGAAATATTCGAAATGCCCAAAGCGCACGTGGCTTGGCGCCAGGCGCAGGACCATCGCGGCGCGTTCCTGTTTCTCGCGCCAGACCGGCGTGTCGGAGCCAACAACGCACAGCGCGCGGGTGGTCGGGATGTTCAGGGCATGCAGCGCCTCAGAGGCGAGAAACTCGCGGATCGAAGAGCGAAGCACCGCTCGTCCATCACCCATGCGCGAAAAAGGCGTCTGGCCGGCACCCTTGAGGTGCAGGTCCCAATGCTCGCCGGCCTGGTTGTACACCTCGCCCAGCAGCAGGCCGCGACCGTCGCCCAGTTGCGGGTTGTAGGAGCCGAACTGATGACCGGAATACACCATCGCCCTCGGCACCGCGTCAGCCCAGAGCTTATGGCCGCCGAACAGTTCGGCAAACTCTGGTGTGTCGGCCGCGGCCGGGTCGAGATCAAGCAGCGCCATGGCCGCAGGGCTCGCAACCACGAGGCGCGGGTTGTCGATGGGCTCGGGCAGCACATGGGCGGAAAACGTATCGCCCAAGCGGGCGAAACGATTATCGAAGGTCAGTTCGTCGAGGGCTTTCAACGGCCATCTCCAGCAGAATGTCCGAGCATTCTGCTAGGGATAAGCCGGTTAGTCGAGCTTGGCGGCCGGTGGTTCCTGGGGCGGTTGGCCATCGACCAGCGGCACGATGGTTTTCGCTTCCGGTTCGATCGGCACCATCTTGTATTCCTGGCCCTGAAGGTTCTTGAGGTAAACCTCCATCTGCCGGAACGAGATGTTGATGTGCTGCTTCTTGAACTCGCGGTTGATGAAGCGGTTGACCTCGTCGAGCACAGGATTTCGGTCGCCAAGGTCGCGCACGTGCATGCGTAATTCATGGTCGAGGGTGCTTTCACCGAAGTTCAGGAAGTACACGTGCGGTTCCGGATCCTTGAGCACGCGCGGATTATCGCGGGCAGCCTTGAGCAGCAGCTCCTTGACCAGGTCCAGGTCCGAGCCGTAATCGACGCCGAGCTTGAGCGTTACCCGGGTGATGGTGTCGGTCAGCGACCAGTTGATCAGTTGCCCGGTAATGAACGTCTTGTTCGGGACAATGATGTCCTTGCGGTCGAAGTCGGTAATGGTCGTGGCGCGGATGCGGATCTTGCTGACCGTGCCTGACAGGTTGCCGATGGTAATGGTGTCGCCGATCCGTACCGGGCGCTCGAACAGGATCATGATGCCGGAGATGAAGTTCGCAAAGATCTCCTGCATCCCGAAACCCAGGCCGACCGAAAGCGCTGCCACCAGCCATTGCAACTTGTCCCAGCTCACGCCGAGGGTCGACAGGGTCGAGACGAAACCGATCCCGGCGATCACGTAGGACAGCAGCGTGGTCGTGGCATAGGCGCTGCCTTGAGCCAGATTCAGCTTCGACAACACAAACACTTCCAGCAAACCTGGCAAGTTGCGCGCCAGGGCGAAGGTGATGCCGATGATGATCAACGCACCGAGCATGTCGCCGATACTGATCGGCACCATGCTCRTGGCCGCGCCAGTGCCGCTGGTGTATTCGTAGAGGGTGATGTTGTCCAGGTACGAGAACACTGAAATCAGGTCGGACCAGGCCCAGTACAACGCCCCGATGAAGCCGCCGAGCAGTGCCAGGCGGATCAGTCGCAACGATTGTTCGTTGACCTTTTCGATGTCCAGTGTCGGCTCTTCGATCACCGCTTCGCCGTCACCGGCCTCTTTCGCGGCCTGACGTTTGGTCAGGGCGCGCTGGTAAGCCAGGCGGCGTGCCGCAACGCTGAGGCCGCGCACGAAGGTGGCTTCGATGACCAGCCAGAACATCAGCAGGTAAAGGGTATTGATCAATCGGTCACTGAGTTTGAGCGCGGTGTAGTAGTAGCCGAAGCACACGGCCACGAACAGCGCGACCGGCAAGGCGGTGAACAGAATCCCCAGCAGTTTTCGGAACAACGAAGCGTTTTCATGCGTCGGGCTGCGCATCAGCAAGCGGCTGAGCAGCCAGGCCATCAAGGCGTAGCAGATCAACACCACCGGCATGCCCAGCACGTCGTCCGCCAGCGTTGCCGGTTGCAGCTCGGCAACCGCCACCACCGCCACCAGCGCCATCACTACCACACCGAGGCGACGGATCCAGCCCCGAAGGAATTCGACCTGAGGTTTCTCCCAGCGGAAATGCAACTCAGCCACGCCACCCGGCGCGAGGATCCGGTAGGCGGTGTAGAACACCAACCAGGCCTGTGCCATTTGCAACAGCGCTGAACCCATGTTGGCGTTCTGCCCGCGGGCATCGATTTGCAAGGCGAGGCCGCACAAGGCCAGGCCGAGCGCGACCGGCAGCGCCAGCAAAATATTGACCAGAATGGCCTGAGGCGTATGCCACTGGCTGTCGCGCTTGAAGTGGCCGATGTCCTTGTGAACCTTGTTCAGTCGGGCATACAAGCTTTTACGTCGCCACAACAGGGCGCCGATCAGCAGCACCAGCGGCAGAAACAGCAGCGGTCGTTGAATCAGGCCATCGCTCAACTCGATCAGGCTGGACGTCCACGGCAAGGTCATGACTTGGCGCTGCAATCGCTCCGGAACGGCGCGTATCCATTCCAGATCCAGCGGCTTGTTGCTGGGGATCCAGAACATTTGCTCATCGAGCGTCGCCCGCAGGCTTTGCGCGGTACTCAACAGTTGTTTCTGATTGAGTTGCAGGGTGATGGACTCATTGAGCACGGCGCTCAACTCACGGTTCAGCCGCTCCAGCAGGTCGGCGCGGGTGTTGGCCAGTTCCAGCAGGCTCTTGCGCAGTTGCGGGGTGACTTGTTCCGGTGGTTGGCTCGCCAACAGGTTATCGACGTAAGTCGCCGGGTTGCTCAACAGTTCGCGTTGTTGGCTGACTTCAAATTGATAGAGGCGAATGTCGGCGATCTGATCGGCGAGGTTACGGTCGAGCCTCAAACGCGGCAGGGACTGCTTCTGTTTGTAGAGAATCTTGGAGAGCAGCAGGCTGCCCTTGAGCACGTTGATTTGCTCGTCCAGGGCCGAATCGCTTTGGGTTACGTTGTCCAGTTGCTGTTTGGTTTGCAGGTTTTGCTGGGTGACTTCGTTGAGTCGGTCCGTGCTTTTGAGCAGGTAGTCGGAGAGCTTCAGGTTGGCCGCGCTTTCGCTGGCCAACAGGCTGCTGCCACCGGATTTCTGCGCCTCGATGGATTGCTGGGTCACCGTTTGCTGGGACTGAGCCAGGCGTTTCTGGTTGATCAGGGTTTGCAGCTCCTGGATTTCTTGATCCAGGCGATCGGATTTTTCCGACAGTAAATCGTGCTGGCTGTTGCCCAGGTCCTGCAACTGACTGTTGCCGGCCAGTTCCTGGCGACGCAGCGGAATCAGCGCATTCAGTGCCGCGAGTTCGGCATTGAGCAAGTCGCGCTGTTCGCCGCTCAAGGTTTTGCCCGCGTCCTTGCCCGCCTTGAGGATGTTGTTGATCTGCTGGATTCGGGTCTGGCTGGCAGAAATCTCGGCTTGGGCACGTTCGGGACGTGTCTGGGCGGTAATGACCAGACTGTTGGCGTCGGACAGGGCTTTTTGCAGGTCGCTTTGCTGGGTCGAGCGCTCAGTGAGCATTTGTTCGAGTTGCGGGATCGACAGGTTGGCGAAGCGTTGGGCCACGGGTTGCGGTTTGGTGGCCTTCAGACGAGCCAGTTCACGCTGATTTTCGATGTTCTGCTTTGGCGCGGTAGCCAACTGTTGCTTCAAATCGGCCAGTTTTTGTTCGTTGTCTTGCCGGTTGTTGAGCTGGGTGAGCGTGTTCTGCAGCGTGGCTTGCAACGCTTTTTGATCGGCTTCCGGCAGCTTGCGGTCGGCGATCTTGTCCAGGCTCGCTTGCACGGCTTCGCTGGTCGGCGGCTCGGCCGCTTGCAGCGTGCCGATGGAGAGGCTCAGGCCCAGCAGGGCCAGGATGAAAAAGTTACGCAGGCTTGACATAGAGACCGATCGAAAACGAGACGAAGAGTGGAGTTTAGAGGAAGAGTCCCGGACCGGGGCGACTTCCTTCGGGGAATCTGACGCCCACTTTGCCGATCTTGTTCCCTTCCATGACCGCGACGGTCCAAATGGTGTTGTTCCACTCCACCTGGTCACCGACGACAGGCGCGCCCCCCACTTTCTGGGCGATGAAGTGGCCGAGCGAAATGCCCGGATCGATGCCTTCGACTTTCAACCCGTACAGCGCCGCAACCGCGCCCAGTTGGGCATCTCCTTCGAGGACGAAGTCGCCGAAGAAGCGCAAATCCAGACCTCGCTGCGGCGCCTGGCTGAAGAGTTTTCCGAGGGCCGGCAGGTTGTGTTCATGGCCGATTACACAGAGCAAATCGTCGACTTCGAGCACCGTACTACCCGACGGATGGAGCAATTGCTGGCCACGAAACAGGGCCGCGATCCGCGTGCCTTCGGGCATTTTCAGTTCACGCAGGGGCGAGCCGATGCACCATTTCTCGGCGCCGAGGCGATAAATGAACAGCTCCCACTCGCTGGTGACATGCACTTCCAGAGCGGAGCGCGAGATCGGTGCGGGCTCTGGTGGCACCGTCACTTTCAGCAGCTTGGCAATCCACGGCAGGCTCGTGCCCTGCACCAGCAGTGACACCAGCACGATAAAGAAGGCCAGATTGAAATAGAGCTGGGCGTTGGGCAGGCCGGCCATCAGCGGGAACACCGCCAGAATGATCGGGACCGCGCCGCGCAAGCCGACCCAGGAAATAAACGCCTTTTCGCGACCATGGAACGCCTTGAACGGCAGCAAACCGACCAGCACCGACAGCGGCCGGGCGAACAGAATCATCCACAGCGCCAGACCCAGGGCGGGCAGGGCGATCGGCAGCAGATCATGCGGTGTAACCAACAGCCCCAACACCAGGAACATGCCGATCTGTGCCAGCCATGCCATACCGTCGAGCATGTGCAAAATGCCGTGCCGGCTGCGCACCGGGCGGTTGCCGATGACCAGGCCACACAGATAAACCGCGAGGAAGCCGCTGCCATGCAGGGCGTTAGTCAGGGCAAACACGACCAGGCCACCGGCAATCACCAGAATTGGATAAAGACCGTTGGCCAGGTTGATGCGGTTGACCAGTTGCAGCATCAGCCAGCCGCCGCCGAGGCCGACGACGGCACCGATACCGAACTCGCGCACGAAGTGCGCCAGCAGGCTCCAGTGCAGGCCGGTTTCACCGCTGGCGAGCATGTCGATCAGGGTCACGGTGAGGAACACCGCCATCGGGTCGTTGCTGCCGGATTCGATTTCGAGACTGGCGGTGACCCGCTCGTTCAGGCCTTTGCCACCCAGCAGCGAGAACACCGCGGCGGCATCGGTCGAGCCGACAATCGCACCGATCAGCAGACCCTGAATGATGCTCAGGTTAAACAGCCAGGCCGCGACCATGCCGGTCAACGCGGTGGTAATTAACACCCCGACGGTGGCCAGCGACAGCGCCGGCCACAGCGCAACGCGGAAACTTGCGACTCGGGTTCGTAAACCACCATCGAGCAGGATCACCGCCAGCGCGAGGTTGCCGACCAGATAAGCCGTGGGGTAGTTATCAAAAATAATGCCGCCACCGTCGACACCGGCGGCCATGCCCACAGCCAGGATAATCACCAGAATCGGGATGCCGAGGCGGGACGAAAGTGAACTCACCAGAATGCTCGCACCTACCAGCAACGCGCCGATCAGAAACAGGCTGTTGATGGTGATTGCATTCAAAGGCAGTACTCCAGAGACGGAAAGGCGGGCGAAAACTGACCATGCAGTCTGCGTGCCAGCGATTCTAACCTGTTGAAATGTGATGCTGTCAAAAAGGTTTTTGCATGGGTACGCCGCGATGGCAAGACTAACCCTGTAGCAGCTGGCGCAGCCTGCGTTCGGCTGCGCAGCAGTCGT